>CAYNNS010000436.1:0-2458 GCA_964398345.1 uncultured Gemmatimonas sp.
AGAAAGAGCGGATTGAGCACCGCGCGGGGAGGCACGAAGTCGCCGGTGACGCCGATGAGCGTGTGCGCGAGGCCGTGGCGCTCCAGGCGCGCGACGGCGCGGTCGAAGAGCGCGGGCGCGAGCATGGCGTAGCCGATGGCGCGCTCGACGGTCCATTTTCCCAGGAAGGCCCGCCGCCGCGCCCGCCGATAGGCCCGCAAGGCCGCCGCACCGGGCGCGACGCCCCGGGTTAGGGTCGGCAGCAGCGTCGCCGCGACCAGCTCGGCCCCGCGGAAGGCGGCGCAGATGCCTTCGCCGGTGAAGGGATCGAAGAAATCGGCGGCGTCCCCCACCAGGACGGCCCCCGGGGTCGTGATGCGGCTGGACCGGGCGCCGAAGGGTCCGCTCACCAGTACCTCGCGGACCACCCGCGAGGCGCGGATGCGCTCGGCGACACCGGGGAACTGCTGCAGCGTCTCGAAGAAGAACCGCTGGAGCCGGCCGCGCGCCTTGCGCATCCCGTCGTGCGGCAGCACCAGGGCGACATTGGCGATTCCATTCCCCAGCGGGTTGAGCCCGACGTACCCTCCGGCCGCAACGTGCAGCTCGGCGGTGTCCCGCAGGTCGGTGACGTCGGTCAGGTGCGCCACCAGGGCATAGCGGCGCAGGGGTCCGGTGCGGCGGCGCCCCAGCGCCCGCGCGACGACCGAACGCAGGCCATCGGCGCCGATGGTCAGAGGCGCGGTGAGCTCCAGGAGCCGCCCCGCGGCATCGCGGACCAGGAGACCGCGCACGCTGGGGCCTTCGCGCAGCACGTCGCAGACCAGCTGGCGCTCGAAAAGTTCCGCGCCGGCTTCGCGCGCGCTTTCCACCAGCGCCTGATCGAGGATGCGGCGCGGCACCGAGAGTCCGGTGTCGCGGAAGGGTGCGTGGCTCGCGCGCGCGAAGAGTCCCGTCAACCGCGAGCCTCTGGGCGCATGCACCGTGGTTCCCCGGATCGCCTGGCCGCCGGCCGCTTCGACCCGTTCCAGCGCGCCCAGCGCGGCGAGGTGCCGCACCCCCTCGGGGCTCATGTATTCCGAGCAGACCTTGTCGCGAGGGAAGCTGGCGCGATCCACCAGGGCAACGCGCAATCCGGCTCGGGCCATCCGGCACGCCGAAGCGGAGCCGGCGGGCCCCGCGCCCGCGATCACGACGTCGTAGTGGGGCATGGAGGGTGAATTAGTGAATTAGTCGATTAGTCGATTAGTCGATCAGGGAGACGGTACGAGCAACCAGCAGAATCCGGCGGCCAGTCCGCCTGCTGTTGTGGCCACCAGGTTCACGGCGTCGTTGTCGAGCCAACGCCATCCACCCACGAGCTCGGTGCGGGCTCCGCAGCGATGACGCCGCCGCTCACTGGGAACCGCACAGGGAGTGCAGCGGAAGCGTCCCTGAACGGTGGCGCCCAGCAGGGAATCCAGCAACATGCCGGCGCTGCCGATCCCCAGGGCCGCGATGCCCCCTCGCGGCGAGTGCGCTGCCAGCGCCGCGGTGCCGGCCACCAGGGCCGCCCCGAGGACACCACCCAGCGTGCCGAGCCTGGAAACCGCGCCGCTGGTTCCGCGGGGGACCGAGGTACGCCGCAGGAGAGCCTTGGGCTCCCGCGCACTCCGCAATCCCAGCGAGGTCGCCCAGGTGTCCGCCGCGGCGGTGGCGAGCGCGCCGGCGAGCATCCAGAATCCCAGTCCTTTCGCGAGGAGCTCCGCGCAGGCGCCGAGCGCCGCGGCGCCGCCGTTGGCCAGCACCTGAACCGCATCGCGGCGTTCGCCGCGGGCATCGCTGGCAGTGCCGCCGCGGGTGCCCCAGCGCCCCACCAGGGTACTCGGGAGAAAGAACGCGAGCAGCACGGCACCGCCGGCCCAGCCCAGCAACCCCAGGACCATCGTGCCGACGAGGCTGGCGGCGATCGCGCCGCCGGCGCTCAACGCCCGCGCCGCCCAGGCGAGCAGCGCCGCGGCGAGCGCAATGGCAACCGCGAGCGGCAGGCTCATCCCCGGCAATGTAAGCGCCCTTACTTGCCCGCGACGGACCCGCTAACTTGTCGCGGCGTGACTCCTTCGGACAGCATTCATTCCCTCATTCCACAGAGCCTGCTGGAGGCGATTCGCAATCTCGATACACCGCTCGACGACGGGCTCAATGAGCTCGCCGGCGAGACGGTGGCGAAGCGGCTCGGCCTGAGCAGCACGGTCGCCCAGCAGATCGAGCGCTACCGCGACCAGGCGCAGAAAGACAACGCCGCCCCGGCCGACGAGGTGGTGCAGATCTTCCGCCTGATCGGACGCCGTCCCGACGCGGCATTGGTCTACGCGGACGCGGGCCGCCGGGCGGCGCGCTACACGGCGCGCGGCGCGGGCTGGCACACCAGGCTGTGGCTCGGCGCGAGCCCGCGACCCCTCAAGCGACGCTTCGGCACCCGTGCGGCCGCGGGGCTCGC
>CAYNNS010000437.1:0-2451 GCA_964398345.1 uncultured Gemmatimonas sp.
CGCCGTCCTTGACGCCCTCCATTACGAGGAGCGCGCGCCCTCGAGCATCGAACAGGCGGCCGAAGCTTCCCGTGGGCATGGCGATGGCCCATTTGGTGGGGCTTACCCGATGGATGGTTCCCGAAGATGTCCCCGCACCGTGAACGAGATTCTTGCCGACCACGCCATCACTCGCATCCAGGCAGTGGCCATGCGCCTGTGGCCCCATCTGGAGGAGATGGCTGCGTCCGTTGATTCGGAACGAGATACTCAGCATTGCGGCCGGTTCCTGCTGTCCGACTACGATGTCCAGCATGTTCTTGACCGTATCGCCGATCATTCCGCGCTGCGCCAGGATTGCACCGGCTGCCTGACTGGAGACGGTGCCGAGCGGAGTACCGCCGCCGCCGGGCACGGGCTTGCTCAGGTTTACGATGAAACTGCGGACGTTGCTCGTGCTGTCGCTTGCGTCCGCACAGGCGCGTTTCTGTCGGTCAAACAAGCAGATCACCAGACCACCTTCGCGCCCCGCCCGACTCTGAATGACGCCGTCTTTTCCATTGATATAGGGGCCGCGACCGTCGCTCGACACGCCATTGGGAAGGTCGGCAATGACAATCGGAAGCGTGGAGTCAGCGCCGGGGAAGGTGCAGTCTCTCGTCATGCGAAGTTTGCTCCGGCCCACATCTGTCCGCGCGTCGCCGATCACCAGGGTGAGAGCGACGAGGGCCGCTCCCTTGATCGTCGCGAGCACCATGCAAGCCTCCTAGCTGAAAGATTCTCAATTCCTTGGTGCGGGCAGGGTTCTTATAGATCTTCGGACTTAAGGCCGGTGTGACGGGCGATCCGAGCCAGCATGCGCGGGCCTATTTCATCCGAATCGTGGAAGGAAAAGACGAAGTCCGGCCAGCCAGATCGCTCCAACGTTCGATGGCTGCCGGACTCGCGTTTTATTGACCAACCAATTCGAAGCAGGGCCGCGAGAACTCGCTTTGCTTTGGCGGCGCCCCAAGAACTCACGCGGCTAGGAAGGAGACGTTGAGGAGTTCTGGAACCGCTTCCCCGTGTTCCAGTCGCTCGGCGAGGACCCGCAACGCCAATGCTTGGACTCTTGCCACGGCATCCGGCCGAGTAACGCCGTAGGCCATCACGCCAGGGAGGTCCGTGACTTCAGCCGCCCAGCGCGAATCGTCTTCTTGTTCGATCTCGATATGCAGCACCATCTGAAAGCCTGGAGACAGGGTCCTATCAAGCTAACCACCGTAAGTACTGGCGTCTAACTCTCCAGTTCTACTGCGCCAGAAGATACCTGCCGCTTGACTAATCAAGTTTTGTTGATACGTTGTACGCCATGCCTGCCACCCGTACCCGAACCCCCGACCTCGAGACCTCCGTCCACGCCTTCCACGCCCTCTCCGACCCCACCCGGCTCCGGCTGCTCGATCTCCTGCGCGGCGGCGAGCGCTGCGTCTGCGAGCTGACCGATGCGCTCGACGCCGGCCAGAGCCGGCTCTCCTTCCACCTCGGCGTGCTGAAAGCCGCGGGGCTGGTGCTCGACCGCAGGGAGGGCCGCTGGATCTACTATCGCCTCAACGACCAGCGCCTGGCGCGGCTGGCCGGCGTGCTCACCGATTGCTGCAAGTCGAATGGAACCTGGCTCAAGGGAGCGTGCTGCTGATGACCGACCACACCATGCGGGATGCGGTCCAGGAGAAATACGGCTCGGCCGCCAAGCGAGTGCTCGAGGGCAAGGCCGCCGAATGCTGCGGGCCCACCTGCTGCGGCGATGGCTCGAGCGATCCGATCAGCTCGAATCTCTATTCCGCCACCGAGGAGACGCTGGTCCCCGAGGGCGCGGTGCTCGCGTCGCTGGGCTGCGGCAACCCCACCGCGCTCGCGGAGCTCAGGGCGGGGGAGACCGTGCTCGACCTCGGCAGCGGCGGCGGCATCGACGTGCTGCTCTCGGCGCGCCGCGTGGGTCCCACGGGCAAGGCCTACGGGCTCGACATGACCGATGCGATGCTGGAGCTGGCGCGGGCCAATCAGAAGAAGGCCGGCCTCGCCAACGTCGAGTTCCTCAAAGGCGAGATCGAGCGGATTCCGCTGCCCGACAATTCCGTCGACGTCATCATCTCCAACTGCGTGATCAATCTCTCGGCCGAAAAGCGCAAGGTCCTGGCCGAGGCGTTCCGGGTGCTCAAGCCCGGCGGGCGGTTTGCTGTGTCGGACGTGGTGGTGCGGGGCGAGGTGCCGGCCGTGGTCCGCCGCAACATGGAGCTCTGGATCGGCTGCATTGCCGGTGCGCTCGAGGAGGAAGAGTTCCGGGCGTTGCTCGGGGCGACGGGATTCACCGACGTCGCCATCGAGCCGACGCGGGTTTACCAGGTGGAGGACGCGCGGGCGTTTCTCGAAGGCACGGGGCTCGACGTGAGCGCGGTGGCGGGGGAGATCGAGGGCCGCTTCATGAGCGCG
>CAYNNS010000438.1:0-2437 GCA_964398345.1 uncultured Gemmatimonas sp.
TGGTCGGATCGATGATCGACACGCCCGGCCGGTTGATGCGCTGGCCGTAGCTGATCCGGAAGCTGAGCCGCTGGCGCGGATTCCAGTTGAGGCTCAGGCTGGGGAACACGTGGTTCTCGTCGCGGTGGACCGGGCCGCCCTGCGGAAAACGAATCTGATCTCCCACGAGCTCGCCGCGCAGTCCGGCGACGACGCCGAACTTGCCGAGCTTGCGCTGGGCCGAGAGGTACAGCGCTCCGACGTGCATGACGCGGGAGATCTGCTGCGCGTCATCCTGGTCCGGTACCGTTGCGCCGGGGATGGCGAACAGGGTCGTGCTCTGGCCGTCGTCGGCCGTGTTGCGACGGAGAGTCGAACCGAGCTCCAGACGACCGAGCTTGCCTAACGGATGGGTGTAGTCGGCTTCGAGGTTGACCTGGGCCGAAGTGTTGCCGTCATCGCGCAGCGTGAGCCATGGTGGCAACAGCGCGCTCCCCTGGTACAGGGAATCGGCCGCGATCTCCTCGCGGGTGCCGTTGCTGTTCCGGCTGCGCTGCGCCGAGACCTGGATTTCGAAACTGTGCCGGTCGGGCACCCAGGTGTACTCCCAGCCGACCCGGCTGTCCACCGAATTGCCGCTGCCATTCACGACCGAGTGGCGATCGTACTGCAGGGTCGTCGCCTGGATCTCGTCGAGGTTGCTGGTGAGCATGTGGCCGTCGCGGTCGTTGCCGTTCAGGTTGCCGCCGACGTGGGCCGAGAAGCGCGATTTCTTGCTGAAGTCATAGCCGAGGTCGAGCTGCAGCCCGCCGTTCTGGGTGGAACGGTTGACCACGGCGTCCTGTTGCAGGAAGGTGACCGGGCTGGCCAGCAGGTTCTGACGCAGGGTGAAATCGGAGTTGCGCGAATCGCTCCAGCGCGCGTCGAGTCCGCCATTGAAGTTGACGGGGCCGTGCTGCAGCGTGGTGCGGCCGCTTGCGGTGTACTGGCCGCGGGTGCCCGCGGCGAACGAAGCGTTGCCGGTGAGCCCCAGCTCCACGCCCTGCTTCAGCACGATATTGATGATGCCGCCCGCGCCTTCGGCGCTGTAGCGCGAGGGGGGCGCGTCGAGCACCTCGATCCGCTCGATGCGATCGGCGGGGAATTGCTCCAGGAACACCTGGAGCGACACCCCCTGCATCGGCGCGGGGCGGCCGTTGATGAAGATCGCGGGCGTGTTGCCGCGCAGCGTGACGCTGCCATCGATGTCGATCAGCACGTCGGGGAGCTGCCGCAGCGCATCCGTCACCACGCCCCCCGCGGCGGTGGTGAGCGCCTCGACCAGGTAGCCGGTGCGGTCGGCTTCGAACGTGACATCGGGCCGCTCGACCGTCACTTCGATGGGGGCGAGCTGGACCGGTGACTCCTGGAGCCGGATGCGGCCCAGGTCGCGGATCTGCCCAGCCGCGACGGTGAAGCCGGTGGTATTCGCGGGGCCGAAGCCGATGCGGCGGATCATCAGGTAGTAGGTGCCGTCGGCGATGCTGTCGAGCTGAAAGCGGCCGGCGTCGGTGCTCTGGGTGGAGCGGATGGCCATGGAGTCGGCGCGGGTGCGGAGCTCGATGATGGCCTGCGCGATGGGCTGGTCGCTGCCGTTGACCACGCTACCCCTGACCACCCCGTCGCCGCGGCGGGCCTGGGCTTGAAGCGGCAAAGCCGTAACCAGGCCGAGGGCGAAGGCCAGCGCGGAGCGAGCGGGTAAGGTCAAGCGGCGGCCCTCAGGGGTTGATCAGTGGATACGCAGTTTGACGCCGCTAGGTTGCATTAGGTTGGATTCCATGAGCCGCGACCGCATTGCCGAACTCATCGCCGCCCAAGGCTTTGTAGTGCTGGATGGCGGGCTCGCCACCGAGCTCGAGCGGCGGGGTGCGGACCTCTGCGACCGGCTCTGGTCGGCGCGCCAACTGCTCAGGGGTCCCGAGCTGATCCGCCAGGTACACGAAGACTATTTCGCCGCTGGCGCGGATGTCGCCGTCTCGGCGAGTTACCAGGGCAGCACCCCCGGGTTCCAGGAGGCGAAAAACGAACCGGGCTGTCCGACAAAGATCGTCTTCTCGATTGCCATCGTAAATGTGACGGTCAGCCTGCCGCTGATCCAGAAGCCGGTGACGATCGACGGCTCGTTCGGTGCGCCGCGCGTGGAACTCGTCGGCGCGCCCGGCGTCTTCGGCCTTGACGTGCAGGACACGGCGAGCAGCACGACGGTTGCGGGCGGCGTGGTCATCGAGAACCTCGTCATCCGCAACTTCGGCAGCGAAGGCATCGCCCTCGTCGGCAGCGGCCACGCCGTCTACAACTGCTACATCGGCACCGACAAACTCGGCACGACGGCGCAGGGGAACAACGGCGCCGGCATCACGGTCACCCACGCTGGCCGGCTCGCGTACAGGTGGGGCGCGGGCTGCTGCTGGCGGCACTC
>CAYNNS010000439.1:0-2435 GCA_964398345.1 uncultured Gemmatimonas sp.
GCCGCCCACCCGGGTTGTCACTCTTTTCCCTCAAGCCGGCTTTTCCGGGTCCCGGGGGGGCCCCCCCGGGGGGGGAACGCCGGGGGCGTGGGCCGGGAAGTTTTTGGGGAACATTTCCGCCAGTTTGCGCGCCTGGGCGTCATAACCCGCTGCGTCGGGCCAGGTGGCGCGCGGATCCAGCAGCTCGGTCGGCACGCCCGGCACCGTGGTCGGCACGTGCAGCCCGAATACCGGGTCGCTTGTGTAGCTGGTGTTTTCCAGCTTCCCGCTGAGCGCCGCATCCACCATCGCGCGGGTGTAGCCGAGCGTGATGCGGGACCCGGTGCCGTAGGCGCCGCCGGTCCATCCGGTATTCACCAGCCAGACCCGGGCGCCGTGCTTGGCGATCCGCTCGCCGAGCAGCGCCGCATACACCCCGGGATGCAGCGGCAGGAAGGGCGCGCCGAAACAGGGCGAGAACGTCGCCGAGGGCTCGGTGACGCCGCGCTCGGTGCCCGCCACCTTGGCGGTATAGCCTGACAGGAAGTGATACATCGACTGCTCCGGCGTCAGCCGCGCGATCGGGGGCAACACCCCGAACGCATCCGCCGTGAGAAACACGACGTTGGCAGGATGCCCGCCGACGCCTTCGGGGACGTGATTCGGAATGAAGTGGATCGGGTAGCTGGCCCGGGTGTTCTCGGTAATCTTGTCGCTGTTGAAGTCGGGCGCGCGGGACACCGGGTCCAGCACCACATTCTCCAGCACGGTTCCGAAGCGCTCGGTGGCCGCATAGATCTCCGGCTCTCCCTTGGCGGAGAGCCGGATGGCCTTGGCGTAGCAGCCGCCTTCGAAGTTGAAGACCCCGCGGTCGCTCCAGCCGTGCTCGTCGTCTCCGATCAGGCGGCGACTCGGATCCGCCGAGAGTGTGGTCTTGCCGGTTCCCGAGAGCCCGAAGAAAATCGCGGTATCACCCTTCGCGCCGATGTTCGCCGAACAGTGCATCGACAGCACGCCGCGCTGGGGCAGGAGATAGTTGAGCGCGGTGAAGATGCTCTTTTTCATTTCACCCGCGTACCGGGTGCCGCCGATCAGGATGCAATGCCGGCCGAAATCGAGAACGATAAAGGTACCGCTGCGGGTGCCGTGCGCCGCCGGATCGGCTTGCAGCTCCGGACAATGGTACACCGTCCACGCCGGCTGCAGCTCCGCCAGCTCGGCGAGCGAAGGGCGGATGAACATGTTGCGCACGAAGAGCGCCTGCCAGGCATTCGGCGTGATGAACCGCACCGGCAGCCGATAGCTCGGGTCGGCGCCGCCGAACAGATCCTGCACGAACAGCTCCGGTTGCTCGCTCAAATGCCCCCGCACCGCGGTGAGCAGCGCATCGAAGTGCGACCGGGAGAGCTTTGCGTTCTTGTCCCACCAGATCCGGCCGCTCGATTCCGGCTCGTCCACCAGGAACTTGTCCTTGGGACTCCGGCCGGTGTGCGGCGACGTGATGGCCGTGAAAGCACCCCGGTCGCTGAGGTGGCCTTCGCCGCGGCGCAGGGCGTGCTCGATGAGCTCGGTCGACCCTAAGTTGGCGCGGACGCGCTGCGCCGCGATGCCCTGGTCGGCGAGCGTGATGGATTCGCGTGCAACGCGGGTGTTCATCGGCATGGAAAACGAAAGGGTCCTCGGTTCAGGGTGGAACGGCGTTCTGGCAGCTAAAGATGGCGATGCGGAAGCCGGGGAGCCAGTCAGACCGCCGTAGGGCGCTCCCCTCCACGAACCCTCCCGTACGCCCGCAGTCGGTGCAGCATCCTGCGGTCGTTCCGGACCCAGTTCACGCCTCCCTTGGGGGTCTCGATCAGCTTCGGCACGGTGCGGAAACGCGGATCCCGCATGATTCGTCGGAACGGCTCGGGGCCCAGCGACCCTTCTCCGATGAGCGCGTGCCGGTCGCGACGGGAATTGAACGGAGTCTTCGAGTCGTTGAGGTGCAGGCAGCGCAGGTGCCTTAAACCGACGACTCGCTCCCATTCGTCGAAAACGCGATCGAAGTCTCCCACCAGATCGTAGCCGGCGCTGTACAGGTGGCAGGTGTCGAGACAGAAGCCGACCCGGTGCCGTACGTCGGACCCGATGCGCTCGCGCAGCTCGGCCAGCTCCGCGAAGCTGCTTCCCAATGCAGTTCCGCTCCCCGCGGTGCCTTCTAACAAGACAGCGACATCGGGGGCTGCACGAAGACTGTGCGTGTAGCTCCGGGCGTTGCGCTCGAGGCCCGCCGAACGGTCATCGATGTAGTTGCCCGGGTGCGACACAACCCCGTCGATGCCGAGCGCCCGACAGCGCCTGAGCTCCTGCGTGAAAGCCCTTATGGATCTTCCGCTTAGCCTGGGGTCGGGAGAGGCGAGATTGATGAGGTACGAATCGTGCGAAATCACCTCCCGAATTTCGGTCGCGGCGAGTGC
>CAYNNS010000440.1:0-2402 GCA_964398345.1 uncultured Gemmatimonas sp.
GGTAACCGCGTCATCCACGACGCGGTGATGCAGTCCCGCCAGTCGATCGCCGGCGGCGAAACCATCGCCGGGCCGTTGCAATCCTCGGGCGTGTTCCCCCCGATGGTCATTTCGATGATCTCCGTCGGCGAGCAGACCGGCGGCCTCGACGACATGCTGACGAAGATCGCCGACTTCTACGACTCCGAGGTCGACGTGGCGGTGAGCGCGCTGCTCTCGCTGATGGAACCGATCATGATCGTGGTGCTGGGCGTCATCGTCGGTGGTATGGTCGTGGCGATGTATCTCCCGATCTTCGACATGGTGAACGCGGTCCAGTGAGCACTGCGCTGCGCGCTATGCGCTATGCGCTATGCGCGGCTGCCCTCGCGACCCCGCTGGCAGGGCAGCCGCACGTGGCGCGGATCCATGCCGTCGAGCTGACCTTCGCCGCGGGCTACTTCCAGCCGACCGGCCCCGGCGGGCAACTCGGCGCGGTCCCGCTGACCCGCAAGGGGAGCTGGGAGGGGGGCGTGCACTTCGGCGCCTACGCCAGGAGCGGCAGCTGGGGCGCGGAAGTTTCCGCGGGTTACGCTCCCGAGCGGGTCTCGCTCGGAGGCATCGGGTCGCGCCGCACCCACCTCACCTTCGGAACCCTGCGGGCCCTGTTCGGCCGGAGTCCCCGCAAGCCGGGGATTTCCATCATGGCCGGCGCGGGGCTCAGCCTGCACCACCGCCAGAGCGATATCACCAACGCCGACTCGTCGAGCAGCCACTTCGGCGGCGCCGGAAGCCTGTTGATCCGGATACCGCTCGACGACCAGGTCGGGCTCCGGCTCGACGCCCAGAATCTGGTGTACAAGGCGGACTGGGGCGGCGGCGGCAAGCTCCGCAACGACCTGGTGCTTTCGGTAGGACTCGGCATTTCCTGGTAGAGATCCTCCGACGTCATCGCATGGGCCCGGCTGAAGCCGGGCTCTTTTTTTTTTGGCCCGTATTCCGGTCGGGACGAAAACACGTCACGACTCTGTTCGCGATGTGCCCGACGCCTCGCAGCCGGCGTCCACCTCCATACCGGCAAGGAATGGAGGATGGTATCCATGCGACTCGGAACTCGTTTCTGGTTTCCTGCCCTGTGTCTGGCCCTCCCGCTGGCGGCGTGTCACGACAGCGCCACCCAGGAGAACAACGCTCAGCCCAGGGTGACGGTTCGCCTCACCGATGCGGCGGGAGACATCAAGGCTGCCGTCGTGACGATTTCGGAAGTCAATCTGCAGGGGAGCGGTGGCAAGGTCGTGCTGCGGTCCGATCCCGTCACCACGAACCTGGTGACGCTGGCGAACAGTACGGCAATCCTCGTCGACGCCGCGGTGGTCCCGGCGGGGACCTACAGCGAGCTCCGCTTTGTCATCAGTGGCGGCTACGTCGAGGTGGATAACGGGGACGGGACCAGCTCGATCTATGCCTCCTCAGCGACCTACTCGGGCCTGCCCCCGGGAGCGGTCGTCACCGGCAACCTGCAGATGCCGAGCTTGGGGCAATCCGGGCTCAAGGTGGAATTCCCTTCGACCGAGCTCGCGATCACCAGCGATCAGGACCTTCTGGTGGACTTCAACGTGAGCCAGAGCTTCGGCCACGTAGCCGGCAACTCGGGTAACTGGGTGATGCACCCGGTGATCAAGGGAGCCCAGTTCAGCCTCGGGGCCACGGTCGTGGCCTCGCTCAAGCTGAACACCGGCGTCACCTTGCCGGCGCTGCCGTCGGGGCCGGTCAGTCTCTCGGCCTTCAAGGCGACTTTGAACGGTGAGACCCTGGCCTTTGCGGACCCCGATGGAGACGGCATCTTCACGGCAACATTCCGTTTCCTGCTGCCGGGGACGTACACGCTGAGCGTGCAGGTCCCGACCGGCCTCGCGATCACCACCAACCTGTCGCTGCCGGTGGATGTGACGGTGGCGGCGGGAGAGACGGCGACCAAGGCCGTCGTGATTCAATCGGCGGTGCTCGCACCATAAACAACGGAAGAGCCCGTCGAGACGACGCCCCCGGTAGAGGCCGGGGGCGTTCGTCGTTCTGGGCACCAGCTATCAGAACGGCTGGGGCATCAGGCCGTTGCTGACGGCGGCGGCCTTGGAGGTCTTGGACCCGGCATTCTTCACGTAGATGTCGAGCCACGCCGTCCAGCGACCCCAGAGGTCGAGGATGGTTTCGCGCGTCGCGGGGCCGTGGTCTTCGTACGGATACATGTAGAGCGCCGCGGTTTTTCCTTCCGAGCGCAGGGCCTGCATCATCCGGATCGAGCTGATCGGATCGGTCCCGACGTTTTGGTCCTCCAGGTTGTGGTACATGAGGAGCGCGCCCTGCAGTTTGTCGGCGTAGAGCATGGGCGACATGTCGAGGTAGGTCTTCTGCCCGCTCCAGAG
>CAYNNS010000441.1:0-2400 GCA_964398345.1 uncultured Gemmatimonas sp.
GAGCTGCGCCGGCTGGGGGTGGACGTGCGCACCGAGACGCTGGTCACCAGTCTGGAGCCGGGTTATGTGCACGCCGCCGGCTGGCGCATTCCCACCGACACGGTGATCTGGGCTGCGGGCAACCTGGCGAGCCCCTTGCTGCGCTCGCTGGGCGTGCCGCTCGATTCCCAGGGCCGCGTCCTGGTCGAGCCCGACTGCAGCGTTCCCGGGGCGCCGCACGTGTTCGTCTTGGGCGACGCGGCAGCGTACCGGCACCAGTCCGGGTACGCCAATCTGCCGTGGATCTGTCCCGCCGCCATCCAGATGGGCCGCTATGCCGCCCGCGCCATTCGCGCGGATCTCTCCGGCCGCGACCGCCCGCCGTTCCGCTATCGGAACAAGGGGCAGCTCGCGGTCATCGGTCGCGGCCGCGCCGTGGCGGAGCTGCCCTGGATCAAGACCTCGGGCTTCTTCGCGTGGCTGCTCTGGGTCTTCGTGCACATTTTCTTCCTGATCGGGTTCCGCAACCGCGTCATCGTGATGTTCGAGTGGGCCTGGTCCTATCTCACCTTCCAGCGCGGCGCGCGGGTCATTACCGGCCAGTGGCGGCCGCAGGGCAACGCCTCGTGAGCCCGCCGACCCTCACGGCGCTCCAGTCCCACACGGCGGAGCTCGGCTTCCTCGCCTGCGGCGTTGCCGCTCTGGGGCCGAGCCGGCACGCCGACGCACTGGACCGCTGGCTGGCCGCGGGTTACGCGGGCACCATGCGGTACCTGCATCGCCAGGCGGCGAAGCGCAAGCAGCCCGCGGCGATCGTCCCCGGCGCCCGGGTGGCCGTGGTCGTGCTCGAGAACTACCTGCCGGATCCGGCCCCGCGCGTCGCGGGTCGGTCGGTGAAACTCGCCCGCTATGCCCGGGGCGCCGACTATCACCGCGCATTTCTGGGGCGACTCGAGCAGCTCGCCGAATGGCTCCGCGCCCAGGGAGCCGGCATCGCGGCGCCCTATGCCGATGCGGGCCCGGTGCCCGAACGCGAGCTGGCCCAGCGCGCCGGGCTCGGCTGGATCGGCAAGAATGCGATGCTGATCCGGCCTGGGGCGGGCTCCTTCGTGTTTATTGGCGTCATCTTTACCGATCTCGCCCTCGCGGCCGGCGACGCCGCGGAAACCGATCGGTGCGGCAGCTGTACGCGGTGTCTCGACGCCTGCCCCACGCAGGCTTTCGTCGTGCCGCGCGTGCTCGACGCCACCCGCTGCATTTCCTATCACACCATCGAGTCGCGGCAGCCGATTCCCGACGCCATCGTGGAGCGGCTCGACGGGTGGGCGTTCGGATGCGACATCTGCAACGAGGTCTGCCCCTGGAACGTGCGGTTCGCGCGACCGAGCGCGCGCGAAGAGTACCGGGAGCGGGCTGTGGCCGGGCTTGCGGACCCCGAGTACTTCGCGCGCCTGAGCGAGGCCGAGTTCTCGGCTGGTTTCGGGGACACCCCGCTCGAGCGGCCCGGTCTCGCGGGCATGCGGCGCAACTGGGCCGCGGCGTTCCAGAGCCTGCCGGAGCGGACATGATCGAGCACGTGCACGCCTTCGCGATCTTCGTCACCAACCTCGATCGCGCCGTCGAGTTCTACCGCGACACGCTGCAATTGCCGGTGCACAAGCAGGGGAGCTTCGGCCTCGAGCTGTTTCTCGAGCCGCCGCACCTCGGCGTACATCCCGCGGTCCATGCCGACGCCAGAGCGCTGGTCGGGCGCCATACCGGCATCACGTTCTATGTACCCGGGTTATTGCACTACTGTGGGGTGTTGCACGAGCGCGGGGTGCGCTTCGTCAGCGAGCCCACGCGGATGGGCTGGGGTGTGATGGCGATGATCGCCGACCCCGAGGACAACGTTTTCGCTCTGTGGGACGACAGCGCACCCGAGCCGGGTTAGATCCGGGCGGCCTTCCGCTTGCGGCGCCGGGCGGCGGCCGACTTCAACTTGCGGGCTTCGCTCGGCTTGAGATAGTGCCGCTTGGCGCGGAGATCCTTGAGGATCCCGGCCTTGATGACCTTCTTCTTGAATGCCTTGAGCGCCCCGTCGAGCCGGTCGCCCTCACCGATGGTGACTTCGATCACGCGGTTCTCCTTGGTGGGCTGTCGGGCCGGCCCGTCGGCCTGGCGGACGAGCGGTCTGACCGCCCGTCCGCCGGACCGCCAGTCCGCCTTACTTCACCTTGGTGACGTTCTCGGCCGCCGGGCCCTTTTGGCCCTGGACAATCGTGAACTCCACCTTCTCACCTTCGGCGAGTGAACGGAATCCCTTTTCCTGGATCGCCGAGTGGTGAACGAAGCAGTCCTTCTCGCCGTTCTCCGGGGTGATAAACCCGAAGCCCTTGGCGTCATTGAACCACTTCACGGTGCCGATCGTACGCATTTCCT
>CAYNNS010000442.1:0-2391 GCA_964398345.1 uncultured Gemmatimonas sp.
GCCCGAGCCCTTTACCCTCGCCCCACGCAACGGCATAACGGAGGTGGGCGCGGCCCGGGGCCACGCCGCCGCCCTGGAGGCGGGGCCGGCGGCTGAATCCGTCGCGCGCCAGCATCCCCGCAACCACCCGGTCGGCCAACGCCTGCGGCTCGCTCATGGGTAGAACCGCCCTCCGCTCCGCGCCAGCCGCCTGAGCAGCGGGCTCGCGCGGTAGCGGTCCTCTCCGTATTCCTGCTGGAGCTGGTCGAGCCGGCCTAACACGGTCGCCGCGCCGAGCTCATCGCCCCAGTGCAGCAGGCCCTTGGGATACGCCACCCCCTTGGTCATGGCGAGGTCGATCGCCTCGCGACCGGCCACCCGCCAGAACAGCGCATCGGCCGCCTCGTTGATCAGCATCGCGAGGATCCGGTCGACGATCGCCTGGCCCTTGCCGCGATCGCCGCTCGGCACCGGCTTGGCCGCGTTCTCGGCGTAGTCGTAGTGTCCCCGGCCGGTCTTGCGGCCAAGGAATCCCGCTTCCACCATGCGCTGTTGGGTGAGCGAGGGACGGTAACGGGGATCGTACTGCAGCGCTTCGAAGATCGAGCGCGACACCGCGTAGTTGACGTCGTTGCCGATCAGATCCATCAGCTCGAACGGGCCCATGCGGAAGCCGCCCAGCTCGCGCATCGCCCAGTCGATGGTGGCCTTGTCGGCGATGCCCTCCTCGTAGATCCGGAGCGCCTCCCCGTAGAAGGGCCGCGCGATGCGGTTCACGATGAACCCCGGCGTGTCGGTCGCGAGCACCACGACCTTGCCCCAGCGTTCCAGCAGCTTCGCGAGCGGACCGAGCACGCCGGGCGCGGTGGTGAGCCCGGGAATCAGCTCGACCAGCGGCAGCAGCGGCGCGGGGTTGAAGAAGTGCACGCCGCACACCCGGCCCGGCAGCCGGCAGGCGCCCGCGAGGGCCGTGACCGCGAGCGAGGAAGTGTTCGTCCCTAACACGCATTCCTCGCCCACCTCGGCCTCCAGCCGCCGGAAGGCCGCCTGCTTGGCGGGGAGGTCCTCGAGGATCGCCTCGATCACCAGCGCGCAGTGCTTGAAGATGCCGTACTCTCCCGCGCTGCCCGGGGCCCAGGTGATCCGCTCCGAGAGTCCCCGAGCCGCCTCCGGCGCGAGCTTCCCTTTCTGGACCTCGCGCTCGAGCAGCATCCCGAGCCGCGCGCGCGCCTGCTCGAGGGCCTCCGCGCTCGCGTCGGTCACCAGCACATGGTGGCCCGCGGCGGCCGCCACCTGGGCAATCCCACTCCCCATGGCGCCGGCGCCGAGCACACCGACGATGGCGTCGGTGCCGAGACTCACGTCACTGGCCGCTGAATGAGGGTTTCCGCTTTTCCAGAAATGCTTTCACGCCCTCGGCGTAGTCCGCGCTCCGTCCGGCGAGTCCCTGGTTTTCCGCCTCGAGCTCGAGCTGCTGCTCCAGCGAATTGTGCGACGAGACCGCGAGCATCTGTTTGATCAGCGCGATCGCGTAGGTAGGCTGGGTGGCGAGCTGCGCGGCGAGCCCAAAGGCCGTCGCTTCGAGCTCCGCGCCGGGACACACCTTGTATATGAGGCCGAGCTCCTGGGCCCGCCCCGCCGGAAGCTTTTCACCCAGCAGCATCAGCGCCGCAGCCTGAGCGCTGCCGACCAGCCGCGGAAGGATCCAGCTCCCGCCGGTATCCGGGACCAGCCCGATCTTCACGAACGCCTGGAGGAACGTGGCTTCCTCCGCCGCGATCACGATGTCGCATGCCAGCGCGAGGTTCGCGCCTGCCCCCGCTGCAACGCCATTGACGGCGCACACCACCGGCTTGGGCATGCGCCGCAACGCCAGCACCAGCGGGTTATAGAGATTGCGAACCCGCAGGCTGAAATCGGTGATGGTGGATGCTTCCGCGGTGGCTTCGCCGAGGTCCTGACCGGCACAGAAGGCGCGGCCGGCACCGGTCAGGTAGACCGCGCGCAGCGACACGTCGCGCGTCACCTCCGCGAGGATCTGCTGCAGGCTCAGCGACATCGCGGCATCGAAGCTGTTGAGCACGTCCGGACGATTGAGCGTGATGCGAGCCACGCCCTGCCGGGCTTCGTAGAGAATGCTCGCGGTCGCCATCGGGTGCCGGTCCGGATGAAAGCGTACTAAATTAGCACCGCATCTGAAGTTAGGCCAAAAGGGCTGGTGAGTTCTTACATGGCGAACGCCTACATCATCGATGGTATTCGCACGCCGATCGGCAGCCTGGGTGGCTCGCTTTCCGCCATCCGCGCTGACGATCTGGCGGCGCACGTCCTCACGGCGCTGATGGCGCGAAACAGCAAGCTCGATCCGTCCCTCATCAGCGACGTGATTCTGGGTTGCGCCAACCAGGCCGG
>CAYNNS010000443.1:0-2387 GCA_964398345.1 uncultured Gemmatimonas sp.
TCGCCCAAGGTCCCCACCATGATGTTTTCGGGCTTGATGTCGCGGTGCACCACGTTGCGCCGGTGGGCGTAGTCGAGCGCGCTCGCCACTTCCCCGGCGATCCGGACCGCGTCGGGAATGGGAAGCTGCTTCTCCCGGGTTAGGCGGCTTCGCAGCGACTCTCCCTCGACCAGCGGCATGACGTAGTAGAGCAACCCGTCCGCCGCCCCGGAATCGAAGAGCGGCAGGATGTGGGGATGTTGCAGGCTCGCGGTCAGCTCGATCTCCTTGAGGAAGCGCTCCGTGCCCAGCACCGCCGACAGCTCGGGGTGCAGCACCTTGATCGCCACCTTGCGATGGTGCTTGAGATCGAGCGCGAGATACACCGTCGCCATGCCGCCCTGGCCCAACTCGCGCTCGATCCGGTAGCGGTCCGCCAGCGTGGCGGAGAGGCGAGCCAGGCTGTCGCTCATGTCACTTCGTCTCCAGCTTGGTGAGCAGGGCGGCGACCCGCGGGTCCTTCCGCAGCCGGTCGAATCGTACGGTCCGGGAGAAGTTCACGAGCCAGCTGTCATGCCGGGCAATCGCCTCCGTGAGGAGTGCGACGGCGGCCGCGTGATCGCCGAGCTCTTCGAGCGCCGCGGCGGTAGCCCCCGAGGGGGGAAGCCGACCGCCCGAGCGCGCCCGCATCGTGTCGAGCAGGGCGCGCGCCTCCCTGCCCCGTCCCGCCCGGGCATAGGCGTAGGCGAGGATGCCGTGCGGCTCTTCCGGGCGTCCGGTGGGGAGCAGCGCCACGCGTCGCTCGAGCAGGGCAACGGCTTGCGCGGGGTGTCCCAATCCCAGCTGCGCGTTCGCCCGCTCATCCCACGCCAGCATAAACGTCGAATCCAGCGCCATGGCTGCGCCTGCCGTCGAATCGGCCGCTGCCAAGCGGCGTTCCCCCTCCAGCACCTGGGTCTCCCAGAGCCGCGCGATCAGTGAGGCCGGCTCCAGCGCGCGCGCCCGCGCCACTCGAGTGTGCGCTGCGGGGAAGTCGCCCAGCCGGTTGGCGAGCAATCCGTACCAGCCCCAGGCCGTGGCGACCGTGGAATCGAGCGCCAGCGCGCGGCGGTAGCTCGCGTCGGCCCGGCCCAGCTCGCCCAGCACGGCATAGGCGAATCCGAGTGCGGTATACGACTCGGCGATGGTCGAGTCCATCGTGATCGCGCGCTGGGCCGCCGCGATGGCGCTGGTCGCGACCGGCGTGGTGCTGTCCTGCACGTACGCGGGAAGCACGGCAAGCGCCATGGCCAGCGCAGCCTGGGCCCGGGCGTACTTGGGATCCCGCGCCGCGGCCTGCTCGAAGAGGGCGATGGCCTGGTGCAGGTTGCTCGAGCCGCGTCGGTTGAAGAGCACCAGCCCCTGGAGCACCATCGCGTGGGCTTCGGGGTCGGCGGTTTCGGCGCGGGCGTTGGCGGCGGGCGAGCGCCCCAGCGTTCCCAGCAGCGTGGTCGCGACGGTACGCGCGATCTCGTCCTGGACCGCGAACACATTGGCGAGCGGCCGGTCGTACTTCTCGGTCCAGCGCACCGAGCCGTCGGCGGCGTCGAGCAGTGAGACGTTGATCCGCACCTGCCCCTCGGCGCGCTGGACGGTGCCCGTGAGCAGCGAGGTGACGCCGAGCTCCTTGGCGATGGCGCGTTCGTCGAGCCCCTTGGCCTGGAGTGCACCGGCGCTCACCCGTCCGATCACCCGCACGCCGTTCTTGGCGACGGCGCGGGTTATTTCCTCGGCGAGGCCGATCCCGAAGTAGTCGTCCGCCTTGTCGCCGCTCAGGTTCGCCAGCGGGAGCACCGCGAGCGACTGCTCGGCCGGGGGCGCGGCGGCTATCGGCCCCCGCGAGCGCAGCGCGAGCCATCCGGCGCCAAGCCCCACCAGCAGTATCCCGGCCGCCACGAACAGCTTCGTGGGGACGCGACGAGCCGGTCGAGCGACAGCCGTCGGGCCTGACGCGGTGGGAGTGCCGACACTGTCCAGGATGGCAAGCAGCTCCGCGGCGGAGGCAGGCCGCGCCGAGGCTGACTTCTCCATGCAGCGCATCACCAGCATCCCGAGGGGGATCGGCACGCCGGTCACCGCGGTCGGGGATTCGGTGATGTGGGCCGCGATCAGCCTCTGCGGCCCGACATGCTGACGGAACGGGTGGGCGCCGGAGAGCAGCTCGTACGCCATCACGCCCCAGGCATAGAGATCAGCGCGATGGTCGACCGCGTCGCCGGTGGCCTGTTCCGGCGACATGTAGGCCGGCGTGCCGATCGCCCCTCCGGCCTGGGTGAGCGTGGCGGAGCCGCCGCCGTCCTGCGTCCGTGAGGCGGTGAGCGCCTTGGCGATCCCGAAGTCGGTCACCACGGCCGTGCCGTGCGAGAGCA
>CAYNNS010000444.1:0-2379 GCA_964398345.1 uncultured Gemmatimonas sp.
CGGCCAGGCCCACCACGCCGATCACGGCGACTCCGGAAGCGATCTTCAAGTAGCGGTTCATCCAAACACTCCCGCGTCAACGGACAACGGACAGAAGAAAGGGGGGAATGATATCACAACAGGAGCTTCGAAGAAAAGGCCCGGAAAGGCGCCCCGGAGCTGCAGCGATTCCGCGTCCCAGGTGACCGGATGCATGATGGGTGGCTGGTCTTCGAGGATTCGCTGGCGAGTGGCTTCTTCACCCAATGGGTGAAGAGCGGCGCTCGTTCAGCTCTTCGGGCGGAATGACGACGAGGCGCCTCGGCGCGCTCGCGCGGCGGCACCGCGTCTCCGACGAGGCACTTCGCCGCCGGGCTCTCCTGTAGGGACGAAGCTGGCCGGGAGGCTTCGAGGCTGGGCTCTCGGCTGCCGCACGGGGCGGGGCTCTGCATGGGAGGCGCTGCACTTGAGGTACCGGCCGAAGCAGCCGGGATGCCCAAGATCTGCGATGCCCCGGCTCTGCGCCGCCTCGAGCTGAGGTGCGGCCTGCCGCCTTTCACGGGCTGCTCTGCCCGGCCAATCGGTGTGCACGGACAGCCCGGTCAACGCGCTCCACCGCCGGAGGGTGCACCGCGCATCCGGCTCCCGTCCGGAGCCTCCACCGCGCCGGTGCCTCGCTTTCGTTCTCGACCGCGCCTGCGTGGAGGAGCGCGTGGTGAGTCCCACACACGCAGAATACCCGCGCGAACCGGTGCTCTCGGACCAGCTCCCAGCGGTCCGCATGATGGAACGCTTCGAACCGCCGCCGGCAGCGGGGAAACACGCACAGCCCGCGATCTCGGGCGATCACCAGGCGCTGGAGTCGGGCGGGAATGTGGCGCGGGGCATCGAGTCTTCCATGGAAGGCCGCCGGATCCGCCGCTTCCTCGATCGGTTCGTCCCACGGCTCCCGCAGCGCCAGGTCGTGCTGGTCCACGGGCATCGGGCCGGAGGGCGTTTCGATCGAGGTGGTCCCCGTGTCCGCGTTGCGGACCACGACCTCCAGATAGCGGGGGCGCCTGCCCCCCTCTCCCGGGTAAGCCAGGATGATCCGCTCCAGGGTCTCGGCGATCGAGAGGGGGCGCCGGGCACTGCGCGAGAGCTCGGCTTGAATCGCATGCAGGCGGGAGAGCGCCAGCGGGTCGAGAAGGGCGTCCAGCGGATCCCGGGAGGACTCCGGCGGTGAGTGCGCGGCGTCGTCCGGCGTTCCTTCGAGCGGTTGCGTGTTCCCGGTGGGTTCGACAGGCGGTGGGCTGGCCGCCGCACCCACGAGCGTGGGCCGCGCGATGGGCCCGCCCGCGAGAGCCTCTGCCTTCGGTTCCACGGGCCGCGCCGCGTGCAGCTCGGAAGCGATCAGCCTCTGCACCACAGGCGGGTCCACGGGCATGGGCGCTGGCCCGGCGGGTTTCTTCAGCTCGCGTACGTAGGCCTCCAGCTCCCCGCGGCTCAGCTTCTGAACCAGCTCCACCCAGAACGACTCTCTCTCGCGCGTCACCGCCGTGGCGATTGCGCGTAGCTTGGTGAACGCGACGCCCGCGCGCTCGAAGAGCGCCAGCAGCGCCGGCGTCCGCTCCAGCAACCGGCCCACGCGCAGGTACTCGGCGGTCTTCTCGGGCGAGAAGCGCCCGACCACGCTCGCGTAGTGCTGCACCGAAGTGAACCCCTTCTTGCGAGCCAGTCCCCGCTTCTCGGCGCGCCAGAGCAGTCCTCCAAATCGATCACTCCATTCCTTCACCCGGGAACCGGCGTGTCTCAGCAATCGGTGATGTTCATCCTCACCCAGCCGCTCCAGATCGACTCCGCGAAGCCATTGACTCTCTTTCTGCATGCGCTCCTCCTTGTGAGCGCAGGATACCCGGTCGAACCCTGCCGATCAAATTCCCGTGCGGCCGAGATCCGCTTCCAGAGCGGATTTTCGGGTCCAATTCCGGAGCCGGCCCGGCGCCGGAAATGCCCCCGGATGGCGGCAAAGTCATCCGCCTGGCGATCCGGCTGTGGGCGGGGCCGGAATGGCCGCTTGCCGGCATAGATCAAGGTACACGCGATGTACTTGGCACCCGATCGTGGAGTTATTATCTATGATCGCCCTCGCGAGAATCGCTGGTACCAGCAGGCACCGGGCTCTTCGCTCCCATCCCTCACGCGGGGTGCTCCGCCCTCTGATCGAGAACCGGAATGCGGCCGCTTCGGGCCGATCGCGAGACGGGTCGCGCCGGCTATTTTTCAGCCAGATACTTCGGATTTCGCCAAAAAAAGATGCACCCCGTGGTGCCTGCCATGTTAGACAGGCGGTGCAAGAAAAGACACGGAGGTGCTCCATGAGTATAAGACAAGGTCGGCTCCCGTTCCAGATCGAACTCG
>CAYNNS010000445.1:0-2376 GCA_964398345.1 uncultured Gemmatimonas sp.
GCTCGGCTGGCCCTCGGTCCGACTGCGGGTGAGACGCTGGCGCGCCGCGCCCGCTATCAATGGCTCGATCGCCTCGCCCGGGAGCTGGGCAGCGGCAGCATCTTCACGGGCCACCACCGGGACGATCAGGTCGAGACGATTCTCATGCGCATGCTCAAGGGGTCGGGCCCCGCCGGACTGGCCGGCATCGCGGCACGGCGCGGGAACCTGATCCGGCCCCTGCTGCCGTTTCGGCGCGAAGAGCTGGCCGCGTTCGTGCACTCGCTGGGTATCGAGCCATGGTACGACCCAGCCAATCTCGATCCGCGTCACGTGCGCTCCTGGCTGCGTGGTCAGATTCTGCCCGCGCTCCGCGAGCGGCTGCCCGAAGTCGAGAACCGGATCCTCGTGTTGGGGCAGCGCGCTGCGGTGCAGCGAGCGGGGTGGGACGCCCTGCTGGAGCGGTTGCCGGGACTCGACTTAACCTCCGAGTGCGAAGGGGTTTCCGTTGCTGCGTCCCCTCTGCATGGGTATGATTCCAGCACGCAGCAGTCGCTGCTCGGCGCACTGGGGCGGCGCATCGGCTGGGTCATCGGGCCGCTCCGGTCGGCGCGGATCGTTCGATTGCTCGAGTCGGGCCGCAGCGGGGCAGTGGTGGAGCTGGGAAACCGGTGCGCGGCCGAGCTCTCGTTCGGCCGCCTTCGTCTCTTTCGGGGAGCCCCGGCCGAGTGGGAGCCCCGGAACCTCGAAGGCGCGGTGGGAGAAGTCGTCGTCGGTGAGTGGCGCATCAGCTGGCGCCCCGAACCCGCCCCGGAGCAACACCAGCGGAACCCGGCGGCTGGATGGTTTCCCGAAGACTCGTATCTCGTGCGTCCCTGGCAAGCCGGCGATCGGATCCGGCCGCTGGGAGGGCCTGGAAGGAGACTCGTGGTTCGCTGCATGCAAGACGCCCGCATTGCTCGAAGTCGGCGCCGGGCCTGGCCCGTTATCGAGGCCGCCGGCGACATCGTCTGGGTTCCCGGGGCGTGTCGCTCGGCCGACCGCGTTCCCGCGCCGCGAGCTCCCGCGCTACGGATCGATGCCCACCTCGCCTGACGTCCTCCGCCGCACCGGCGGGCGCACCGTCAAGTCGATCATCTACGATGAGCCGACGATCGCGGCGCGCGTAGCCGAGCTCGGCGCCGGCATCACCGAGGCGTACCCCAACGGCGAGCTGCTCGTGCTGGGGCTGCTCAAGGGGAGCTTCATCTTTCTGGGTGACTTGGTGCGCAAGATCGAGCGGCCGCTCCAGGTGGATTTCCTGGTCGCCAGCTCGTACGGAGCCGGGACGACCAGCTCGGGTCACGTGCGGCTGCTCTACGATCCCGAGACCCGGCTGGAAGGCAAGCACATCGTGCTGGTGGAGGACATCGTCGACAGCGGGACCACCATCCGCAAGCTCATCGGCTTGCTGCGGGAGCGCGAGCCGGCTTCGCTCGCGGTCTGCGCCCTGCTCGACAAAGTGGCCATGCATTCCCCGATGCCCGAAGTACGTTTCGTCGGTTTTGAAGCGCCGACGGCGTTCCTGGTCGGTTACGGACTGGATCACGCCGAGGACTTCAGGCATCTACCATTTATCGCGGACTTGATGTAATGGCGCAGCGGCAGACACCCAAACAACCGGCGCCCAACTGGGCGGGCCTGAGCAAGAACCTCGCGCTCTGGTTCCTCGTGGCGTTGCTGGCCGTCTTCCTGTTTCAGGTGATGGGCAAGCAGCGCGGCACCACGGTTGAGCTCAACTACACCGAATTCAGCCGTCAGGTCGACGCCGGTAACATCAAGGCGGTCGAGATCCGCGACGGCAAGGTCGTCGAGGGCAAGTTCCGCCAGCCCGTCACCGAAGACAACCACAGCGCAACGGACTTCACCACGCTGCTCACCGGGCCGATCAGCGATGCCATGCTCAAGCGGCTCGATGACGCCGGGGTCACCATCACCGCCCGCCAGGCCCGCAGCAGCCTGCTCACACTGCTGGTCACCATGCTGCCCTGGGTGGTGATCTTCGCGCTCTGGTTCGTGTTCCTGCGGCAGATCCAGTCCGGCGGCAACCGCGCCTTCTCGTTCGGGAAATCCAAGGCCAAGCTGCTCGCCGGCGACACGCCCAAGGTCACCTTCGCCGACGTGGCGGGAGCCGACGAGGCCAAAGTCGAGCTGCAGGAGATCATCGAGTTCCTCAAGGACCCGCAGAAGTTCACCCGGCTGGGTGGCCGGCTGCCCAAGGGTGCCCTGCTGATCGGGCCGCCCGGCACCGGCAAGACCCTGCTCGCCAAAGCGGTGGCTGGCGAAGCGGGGCGGCCGTTCTTCTCGATGTCGGGATCCGACTTCGTGGAGATGTTCGTCGGCGTCGGCGCCTCGCGG
>CAYNNS010000446.1:0-2370 GCA_964398345.1 uncultured Gemmatimonas sp.
ACTTCGTCGGCGAGGCGCACCGGCGCGGGATCAAGGTGCTGGTGGACATGGTGCTGAACCATTCCTCGAGCGAGAACCCCTGGTTCAAGGCCGCGCTCTCCGACACCGCCTCGCCTTATCGCCCCTGGTACCGTTTCTCGCCCAAACCGCTGGGCAAGGGGCCCTGGGGCGAGGAGGCGTGGCACAAGTCACCGGTGCGGAACGAGTACTACTGGGGCGTGTTCTGGAGCGGGATGCCGGACCTGAACTACGACACGCCGGCGGTGCGTGAAGAAGCCAGGAAGATCGCCACCTTCTGGCTCAACGACATGGGTGTGGACGGCTTCCGCCTCGACGCGGTGCCCTATCTCGTCGAAGCCGGCGGTTGCATGATCGGCTGCCCCGGCACCCACGCCTTTCTGCACGAGTACGCCGAGCACGTGAAGCGCGTGAAACCGGAAGCGTACACGGTGGGTGAGGCGTGGGGAAACTACGCGACGGTGCTGCCCTACTACCCCGACCAGCTCACCAGTTACTTCGCCTTCGAGCTCGCCGATTCGCTGATCGCCGCCGTCAAGCGCGGCTCCGCGAGCGGGTTACTGCCGGGTTATCTCAAGTACCAGGACACCCTGCCCTGGTACCGCTGGTCGCCGCTGCTCAGCAACCACGACGGCACCCGCAGCATGACGCTGCTGGAGGGCGATCCCGCCAAGGCGCGGCTCGCGGCGACTCTGCTGCTGACCCTGCCGGGACTGCCCTTCGTGTACTACGGCGAAGAGATCGGCATGACCGGCGACAAACCCGACCCCCGGCTGCGCACCCCGATGCAATGGCTGCCGTCGCCGGGCTTTGGCTTCACGAGCGGCAAGGCCTGGGAGGCCGCCCAGCCCGACTCGATGATCGTCACGGTCGCGGCGCAGGACGCCGACGGCGGCTCGCTGCTCAATCTCTACCGGCGTCTCATCAAGCTGCGGAAATCGAACCTCGCGCTCGCCCTGGGGCGTCTGATGCCGCTCAGCGCCGGCAGCCCGTGGGTGCTGGCCTATGCGCGGCGGCACCAGGACCGGAGCGTGCTGGTGATCGCCAACCTCGGCGGGATGCGGGCGACGGGAGTCTCCATCGGCGCGGCGGCGGGGGCGCTGCCGCCGGGCCATTACCTGCTGCGCAACCTGCTCACCGAGCGGAGCTCCGCCGAGCTCGAGGTGAAGCCGGACGGCAGCGTGGAGAACATGCTGCTCACCGGCCTGGAGCCCTTCCGGGCGCTGGTGCTGGAGCTGGTAAAGCGCTAGGGCCCGCGGCGGATCACCCGGCGGGCAAGCACCAGGGCACCGTAGGAGGGGAGCGATACGCTGTCGCCCCGGTGCGGCTGATGGTAGAGCAGGTCGGTTAGCCCGTCCAGATGCATTCCCTTGACCACGAAGCGCACCCACGCCTCTCGCGAATTCACGAGTACGAGCGCATCGCCGCGCTGATAGGCAATGATCTCGACCGGCGCGGAGGTCTCGATCGGCTGGAGCGCGCCCTTGAGAAACGCCGAATCGCCCAGGGCGAGCCTGAGCACGCGCTGATAGAAATCCCTGGCGCGGACCCGATCGGGCTGATTCCAGACGATGCTGTCGCGGGTGAAGAGGCCGAGCTTCTGAGGACTCTCGACTTCCTGGCCGTTGTAGAGCAGCGGGCTACCGGGAAGGAGGGCCATGGCGATGAAGGCGGCGCGGGCTCCGGCACCGCCGTGAAACAGCATGACGGGCGGCTGGTCCCAGGCGGTTTCGTCGTGATTGGTGACGAAGCGCAGCCGCATGCCGCCGGGGGGGAGCGACTGCTGAATGGCGGCCGCGACGCGGACGAAGCTGTCGGCGGCATTGCCTTTCCAGACCGCCTTGAGCGCGGCATACTCGTCCCAGCCATAGGTGAGATCGAACCCCGCGCGGTTGAGCTTCACGTCGCCCCACTCGGCGAGCAGCAGGATGGGACGGGGGACCACTTTGCGGAGCTCTGGGATCGCTTCGCGCCAGAAATCCTCGGGGACGAAGCCCGCGACGTCGACGCGGAAGCCGTCCAGGCTGTAGGTCGTGAGCCACCAGCGCATCGTGGCGATCATCTCGCGGCGGAGGCCCGGATTCTTGTAGTCGAGCTGGGCGACGTCGGTCCAGTCGGTGAGCTTGCCCTGGTCGTCGCGCGGGACCGTCATCTCCCCCTTCTCGTTGCGGACGTAGAACTCGGGGTGCTGGGTGACCCAGACGTTGTCCCAGGAGGTATGATTGGGGACCCAGTCGAGGATGAGCTTCATCCCTTTGGCGTGCGCTGCCGTCACCAGCGCCTTGAGATCGGCGGGTGTGCCGAAGTCGGGGTTGATCGCGCGGTAGTCGCGCACCGAGTAGGGCGAGCCGA
>CAYNNS010000447.1:0-2362 GCA_964398345.1 uncultured Gemmatimonas sp.
CTCTTCCGATCTCCCGCTGCGCGACCGGCTGGGCGAGCGCGTGGTCGACGAGCGACTCTCACTGTGCGACGATCCGCTCGCCCCCGCGCGGCCGGCCTCGCGCCCCGTCGACGACGACGGCGTGGTGTCGCGGCAGGTCGGCCTCATCGAGCGCGGCCGGCTGCTCGGCTTTCTCAGCGACCTCGAGCTCGGCGCCCGCGCCGGGGTGCCGTCCACCGGCCACGGCTGGCGCACGCCCCACGCGAGCTCACGGGTCGGCTGTACCAATCTGCGGGTTGCACCCGGTATCGAAGGGCCCGCCACCCTCCGCACCATGCTGGGTCGCGGCCTGATGATCGAGGACCTCGAGTGGCGGGGTGGACCCAACGCGCTCGCCGGGACGCTGTCGCTGCACGCGCCGTGGAGCTATCTGGTCGAAGGCGGGGTGGTGCGGGGAAGGCTCGAAGGCGTGACGCTTTCCGGCAACGTCTTTCGGGCGCTCAATCAGCTGGTCGCGATCGGCAACGACGTCACCTGGACCGGGGCGATCTGCACGCCGTCGCTACTTGTGGAAGGACTAGCTGTTGCGATAAAGGCGTGAACGGCGAACGGCGAACAGCGAACGGGACAAACCGTTCGCCCTTCGCTGTTCGCGCAGCTTAGCTGCCGAGAGCCTCCTGGTAGCGGAGCCCCGAGCTCATCCGCTCGTACACGTAGGTCAGCAAATCGGGGGAGCCGATCAGGAAACGGCAGCGCGATTCGGAGCGGCTGCCGCACTCGACTTCCATCACCGCCGCCTGGGTGCCGCCCAGCCGCGTGAAGAAGTCCGCCAGCATCCCGCAGGAAAAGTGACACGAGGGGTATTCGGCGCCGTGCGGAGTGGCTTCGGCCCAGCCCGGCGCATCGAGCCCGAGCACGTTGGGCGCGAGTTCGCTCAGCGTCACGCTGCCCCAGCCGGTTTCGGCAAAGAAGCCATTGAGTGCCTCGCCGAGGAACGCGCTGTCGAGTGCGCGCGGCGAGTCGGCATGGTAGCGCTCCCGCACCCAGCTCTCGAAGGCTTCGTAGGCCGATTCACCGGTCGCAAAACCGACTTCGCGCAGCAAGAGCGCCGCCTGGGCTCCCGTCTCGCGCTCCAGAATCGCCCGCATCTGGTGCAGGGCGCGCCGTCCGACCTGTATGCCGCTGGCCGTCGTCATCGTGCTGCTCATGAATCCTCCATCAGACCGGTCACTCGCGGCGGACCCGCCGCCGCAGCTCGGCTTCGTCAATGATTTCGATTCCCAGACTGCGGGCCTTCTCCAGCTTGCTGCCCGCGTCGGCTCCGGCCACCACAGTATCCGTCTGCTTGGTCACGCTTCCCGTTACGCGGCCCCCGGCATTCTCGATCAGTCCGGCCGCCGCGCCGCGCGACAGCGTGGGCAGGGTTCCGGTCAGCACGTAATTCTTGCCGCTCAACGGACCTCCGCTCTCCTGGGCCTCCGGTTCGGTCAGGGTGAGGCCGGCTTCCTGGAGACGCTCGAGCAGGCGGAGGTTCGAAGGGTCATGGAAGAAGCTTGCCACTGCATCGGCGATCGTGGGGCCGACTCCCGGCACGGCATGTATCTCGTCCGACGAGGCCGACTTGAGCGCGCCG
This sequence comes from uncultured Gemmatimonas sp., assembly GCA_964398345.1. Taxonomy (GTDB): domain Bacteria; phylum Gemmatimonadota; class Gemmatimonadetes; order Gemmatimonadales; family GWC2-71-9; genus JABFSM01. The sequence continues at coordinate 1,613 of CAYNNS010000447.1, forward strand.
AGCGAGCCGAAGCGGCGCGCCAGCAGGCCAGCCACGTTCTTGCCGACGTGGCGGATCCCGATGGCAAACAGAAGGTTGCTCAAGGGCTTCTGCCGCGAGGCTGCAATCGCCTGCACCAGCTGCTCGGCGGATTGCTGCGCGAAGCGCTCGAGCTCGGCGAGGCGCTCGGCGCGGAGGTGGTAGAGATCGCTCACGTCGCGAATCAGCCCCTCATCGAGCAGCTGGCGAACCCGCTCCGGTCCCAGACCGCGAATGTCCATCGCCTCGCGCGAGGCGAAGTGCACGATTGCTTCGAAGACGCGCCCCGGGCACGCCGCGTTCGGGCAGTACGCCATCACCTCGTCGGCGGGGCGCTCGGTGGGGGTGGCGCAGGCGGGGCAGCTCGACGGCATCTCGAACACCCGCTCGCTGCCGTCGCGCCGCTCGCGTAAGGGGCCGATGAGCTGCGGAATGACCTCGCCGGCCCGCACCACCTCGACCCAGTCGCCGATCCGGATGTCCTTTTGGGCGATCAGGTCGGCGTTGTGCAGCGTCGCGCGGGAGATGGTGACGCCCCCCACTTCCACCGGCTCGAGCTCGGCCCAGGGATTGAGCGCGCCGGTGCGCCCGACGTTGAGCTTGATGTCGAGCAACCGGGTGATCGCGACCTCGGGGGCGAACTTGCGCGCGATCGCCCAGCGGGGCTCCCGGCCGCCGACGACGCCGAGGTCTTCCTGGAGGTCGCGGCGGTTGAGCTTGATGACCACGCCA
>CAYNNS010000448.1:0-2345 GCA_964398345.1 uncultured Gemmatimonas sp.
TCTTGGCGGTGGGAGTTCTGACCCTGCTGCTGGCCGACTGTCCCGGTGGGCAAGTGGGTGATGCGAACCGCGCTGTCCGTGGTATTCACGCTCTGGCCGCCGGGACCCCCAGAGCGAAAGACATCAATACGCAGATCGTTGGGATCGATCTTCACGTCGACCTCCTGCGCCTCGGGCAGGACGGCCACGGTGGCAGCGGAGGTGTGAATCCGGCCCTGGGATTCCGTGGCGGGAACGCGCTGCACGCGATGCACGCCCGACTCGCGGCGAAAGAGCCCATAGGAGTCGGGACCCCGGATCGCGAGGATGGCTTCCTTGATACCCCCGAGGGTGCCATCGGAGATGGCGAGCGGCTCTACCTTGAGCCCGTTGCGCTCGGCAAAGCGGGTGTACATGCGGGCCAGATCCGCAGCGAAGAGCGCCGCCTCATCGCCACCCGTGCCGGCCCGGATCTCGACGATCGCATCGCGATCCTCCAACGGGTCCCGCGGGACCAGCAACTCCTCCAGCAGTCCCTCGAGCTCGGCGATCTCGCCGGGGAGCCGGTCGAGATCGGCCTGCACCAGCGCGGCCAGCTCGGGGTCGGCTTCGCCGGCCATCGCGCGGGCCTGGCGCAGCTCCTCCTTGAGGCGCGAGAGGCGGTCGGCAATGCGAACGATGGGAACCAGTCGGGCGTGCTCGCGCCCGAGCGCGGAGAGCCGGGCGGAATCCTTGGCGACGGCGGGATCGGCCAACGCCGCGGAGACCTCCTCCGCCCGCGCGAGCGCCTGGCGGAGTCTGGCCTCCACGGGTTACTGCGTGACGGTGGGAGCTTGCTCCGATCCGTACTTCCTGCGGAACCGGTCCACGCGTCCTGCGGTGTCCATCAAACGCTGCTTCCCGGTGTAATAGGGATGGCAGGCATTGCAGACCTCCACGTGGATTGCCGTGGCGGTGGTACGGGTCTGGAACTTGTTCCCACACGCGCACACCACTTCAATGGTGTGGTACTTGGGATGCAGATTGGGCTTCACGATGCTACTCCGTAAGTCGTTGCGAGCCATAGAACTTAGTCGAATGAGCCGGGAGATGGTAGGTGGTCCCTGCCCCGGCCGGTCATTATCCTCCACCCATGCCGCTCGACAGCTTCGAGGCTTTGCGAACGGTCCCGCTCTTCCGCGAGGTCCCCGCGGCGGAGCTTCGCGCCATCGCCCAGCTGGTCAGGGAGCGCCAGTTCCCCAAAGGGAGTCTGATCCTCAGCGAGGGGGACGCCGGCGACGCCCTCTATTTCATCGTGCGGGGGCAGGTGAAAGTGACGGTCGTCGCGGAGGACGGCCGCGAGGTCATCCTTTCCGTGCTCAACGCCGGGGCCTTTTTCGGCGAAATGTCGCTGCTCGACGACGAGCCCCGGTCCGCCCATGTCATCAGCATGGAGGACACCACGCTGCTGCAGCTTCGCCGCGAGGATTTCCGGGCCCGGCTGCAGCAGGCACCCGAGCTGGCGATCTCCCTGTTGCGGGAGCTCTCGCGCCGGCTGCGCCCGGCGGACAGCACCATCGCCAGTCTGATGCTGCTCGACGTCAACGGCCGCATTGCGCGGCTGCTGCTGGAGCTGGCGCGGGAGGATACGCCGGATGCCAACAGAATAACCCGCAGACTGACGCACGCGGCGATCGGCCAGATGGTTGGCGCGAGCCGTGAAACGGTGTCGCGTGCCATGCGCAACCTGGTGCTTCGCAACGTCATCGCGGTGACGCGACGCGAAATCACTCTGCTCGATCCCGCTGCGCTCAGATTGACGGCGCAGCAGCCTGGGTGACGGGGATCACAGCGCCAGGTGTCCTCTTTGAGACAAGATTGACCTCTGGAGAGGACAGCTCGGAAGCCGGTGAGAATGGCCGATTCCGATATGGCCTCGTAAGTAATTGTGGCTCACAGTATTACGGGCCCGTCCGGAAGCCCCTGATGCGCCGGGGCGTGGTAGGGTTCTTGCGCTGGGCTTGGGACTGGTTCCCGATGGATTGAAGGAGACAAACCATGCTGCTCTCGAGCGGTCGGTCTTTACTGCTTGCCCTGACGGCGATCCTGCCCGCGGCGCTCCCCCTGGCCGCACAGGACCGGCGTCCCGGCATCGCTGTGCTGCCGTTCGAGAACGGCGGCAGTTACGGCAAGGACAAGGAAGACTTCGACGCGCTGCGGAAGGGTCTCGCCGCCATGCTGATCAGCGAGCTGGCGGTCAATCCCGACGTGCGCCTGGTGGATCGTTGCGAGACGCAGCGGGTGCTGGATGAGCATGGCCTTGCGGCGGCGGAACGGGGTGAAAAGGTAACCGCGGCGAAGGTGGGCAAGCTGGCCTGGGCGGGGTG
>CAYNNS010000449.1:0-2343 GCA_964398345.1 uncultured Gemmatimonas sp.
GCGGTGAACTCGCCGGTGAGCACGGGCTGGCCCCAGGAGGCGGGCACGTAGGACTGCGCGGCGAGGTTGTAGACTTCGTCCGGCCGAACCTGCTGCAGGACCACGGTGAGGGAATGCTGGTCGAGCAGGTCGCCGGTGACGATGCCGATGCGGTCGAGCAGGTGTTCGATCCGCTCGAAAGAATGGTGGCTGGTGCGGCGGACCATGCCGAACACCTGATACCCCTTGGCGAGCAGGAATTCCGCCAGGTACGAGCCGTCCTGTCCCGTGATGCCGGTGATCAGCGCGCTCGGCATGGCGTCGGATGCCTCATGAGATTAGGTTTCGGCCCTCCAAAGATAGCCCTCAACACGAGCAGCTCATCATGGCGCGGGTCTGTACGGTGTGCGGCAAGGGTCCTACGACCGGCAATCACGTGAGTCACGCGAACAATCGCGTGAAGCGGCGCTGGTATCCGAATCTGCAGACGGTGCGCACCAGCGTCGACGGCCAGGTGCGGCGGGTGCGCGTCTGCGCCCAGTGCATCCGGAGCAACCGGATCAAGAAAGCCAGCTGAGTCCGCAGTCGCCCGAGCCATAAAAAAGGGGACCAACCGGTCCCCTTTGTCGTTGTGGCCATGTGTTCCCCTCTCACTCGGAGAGCAGCTCGATTCGGGCGAGATCGGCGCCGTCGCCGGCCCGCGACCCCAGCTTGAGGATTCGGATGTACCCGCCCGGCCGCGCAGCGAACCGGGGGCCGATCTCCTTGAAGAGTCGTCCCAGCACCGCGCGGTCCTGGATGCGGCGCTCGACGAGCCGGCGCGCATGCAGGTCGCCCCGGCGCGCCAGCGTGATCAGCCGCTCCGCGTAGGGCCGCAGCTCCTTGGCCTTGGCCTGGGTGGTCACGATCGCGTCGTGCCGGAAGAGGCTCGCCGCCATGTTCCGCAGCAGCGCCTTCTTGTGGGTGGCGGTGCGCGAGAGCTGCCGGCCTTTGGCGCGGTGCCGCATTAGAGCGTGTCCTCGGGGGCCGGGGGCTCCGCGGCAGGCGAGCCGCTCCGCGCGACGTGGAGATCGCCGTCGACCTCTTCGAACGACATCCCGAAGCGCAGCCCTTCACGCTGCAGCAGCTCGGCGATCTCCGCGACCGCCTTTTCGCCGACGTTTTTGACCTTGAGCAGCTCCTCTTCGCTGAACTCCACCAGGTCGCGCAGCGTGCGGATATTGGAATTCTTGAGCGAATTGAGCGAGCGGACCGAAAGGCCCAGGTCGTCGATCAACCGCTCCAGCTTCATGCGCAACCCGCCGGTGATGACCACGCCTTCGGCGGGAATGGCGCGCGCCTGCGGCACGCGGCCAAAGTCGATGAAGAAGTGGAAGTGCTCGGTGGCCAGCGCCGCGGCGTAGGCGATCGCGTCTTCGGGGCTGATGGTGCCGTTGGTCTCCACCATGACCGCGAGACGGTCGTAGTCGGTGCGCTGGCCGACGCGGGTTTCGCTCACGGTGAAGTTGGCGCGCCGGACCGGATTGTAGATCGCATCGATGCGCACGACGTCGACCGGCAGCGAGCGATCGGTCGGGTGCATTTCCGCCTCGACGTAGCCGCGCCCCTTGTTGATGTAGAGGTCGCAGCTCACGTCCTTCTGGTCCTGCACCGTGAAGAGCAGGTGATCGGGGTTCACGACCCGCACCCCGGCGGATTCCTGGATGTCGCGCGCGAAGACCGGCCCCTTGCCTTCCCGGCGGATGCGCAGGACGGCTTCATCCTTGTCTTCGTCGAGCACCAGGGTCAGTGCCTTGAGCCGCTGGATGACCTGATGCACGTCCTCCAGCACGCCGGCCACGGTCTGGTGCTCGTGCACCACACCGTCCATGCGGAACGCCCACACCGCGGAGCCGCGCAGCGAGGAGAGCAGCAGGCGCCGGAGCGAGTTCCCGAGGGTATAGCCGAAGCCACGCTCCAGCGGCTGGAGCCGGAACTCCGCGATGTTCGGATTGTCCTCCCAGATCGTCATCCCGACCATGTACGTGCGGACCAGGCCGGTCATATCGATCGTCATGCGCTGTCCGTTTTCCGAGTTACTTCGAGTAGAGCTCGACGATGAGCTGCTCCTGCGCGTTGAGCGGAATCGCGTCGCGCGTCGGGAGCATCGTGAGCCGGCCGGCGGCCTTGCTGCCGTCGACCGAAAGCCAGGACATCGGCGCTCCTCGCGAAGCGCTCTCCAGGGCCAGCTTGACCGGCACCATTTCCCGGCTGTCGGGAGCGACCCGAACTTCCTGTCCGGGAACGACGCGATAGGACGGAATGTCCACGCGCTTCCCGTTGACCTCCACGTGGCCGTGGCGCACCAGCTGCCGCGCCGCCTTT
>CAYNNS010000450.1:0-2315 GCA_964398345.1 uncultured Gemmatimonas sp.
GTGTGGCGAGCGAGCGCACCACCGGGATCCGGCGCGGTGTGGTCCGCGACATCGAGGAAACCACGCGCGCGATCAGCAAGGCCATGCACGACGCCCAGATGATGGCCGGCGTCGAGGTCGGCACGGTGTTCTGCGGCGTGGCGGGCGAGCACATTGCCGCGCGCAGCTCGCACGGCGTCGTGTCGGTCACCGGCAGCGAGATTCGCACCGGCGACGTGGCGCGGGTGAACGACGTCGCCAGCAACGTGAGCTTCGGGCGCGACCACGAGCTGCTGCATGCGATCCCGCTCGACTACCTCATCGACCAGCAAGAGGGCATCACCGATCCCATCGGGATGACCGGCTCTCGCCTCGAGGCCGAGGTGTATCTGGTGACGGTGCTCTCGAGCGCCATCCAGAACCTGCGCAAATGCGTCGAGAAGGCCGGCTTCCAGGTCGGGGAGTTCGTGCTGGAGCCGCTCGCCGCGTCGCTCGCCGTGCTCACCCCCGACGAGCGGGAGCTCGGCTGTGCGGTGGTCGAGCTGGGCGGGGGCTCCACCAACGTCGCGATTTTCCAGGGCGGCAAGATCCGGCACACCGCGAGCTCGGGGTTCGCCGGCGGGCACGTCACCAACGATATCGTGCACGGCCTCCAGGTCACCCAGCAGGACGCCGAGCGCCTGAAGGACCGTTTCGGCGCGGCGTACGAGCCGCTGACCGGCGATCACGACACCTTCCAGCTGCCCAGCACGCAGGGACAGGGCGTGCGGATCGCGCATCGCCGGGTGCTCGCCCACATCATGCACATGCGGCTCCAGGAAGTGCTGGAGCTGGCCCTCGACGAGCTGTCCCGCACCGGCTACCGCCAGCGGCTGCCGGCGGGGGCGATTCTCACGGGCGGCGGCGCGCAGGCGCCCGGGATCGTGGAGCTCGCACGCGAGGTGTTCGCGCTGCCGGTGCGGGTCGGCGCGCCGGGGCAGGGGCTCTCGGGACTGGTGGACAGCGTCGAGGCTCCGCGGATGGCGGTGCCGGCGGGCCTGCTGCTCTACGGGGCGAAAGAGGCGATGGCGGAGGGCGGCTTTGCCGCGAGCCGGCGGTCGCCGGCGGTGGAGAAGGTGCTCGGCCCGGTGAAACGATGGCTCCAGGACTTCTTCTGAGAACGCGAGGGCTGGTCCCATGATCTTCGAACTCGACGAGAGCATTGCGCAACACGCCCGGATGAAGGTGATCGGTATCGGGGGCGGCGGCAGCAACGCCGTCAACCGCATGATCGAAGAGCGCCTGGTCGGGGTAGAGTTCATCTCGGTCAACACCGATGCGCAGGCGCTCGCCAAGTCGAAGTCCGATATGAAGGTGCAGATCGGGAAGAAGCTGACCCGCGGGTTAGGCGCGGGCGCCCGCCCCGAAATCGGGCGCCAGGCCATCGAGGAGAACCGCGACGAGGTGCTCGCCTCGATCCAGGGCGCCGACCTTGTCTTCGTCACCTGCGGCATGGGCGGCGGGACCGGCACCGGCGCGGCGCCGCTCATCGCCCAGATGTCGCGCGACATCGGGGCGCTCACCGTGGGGATCGTCACCAAGCCCTTCCTGTTCGAGGGCCAGAAGCGGATGAAGCAGGCCGAGACCGGGATCATGGAGATGCGGCACAGCGTCGATACCATGATCGTGGTGCCCAACGAGCGCCTGATGGCGGTGGTCGGCAAGGGCTTCAAGTTCGAGGATGCGCTCAAGAAGGCCGACGAGGTGCTGCTCAACGCCACCCAGGGCATCGCCGACCTGATCACCCGTACCGGGCTGATCAACGTCGACTTCGCCGACGTCCGCACCGTGATGCAGAACGGCGGCTCCGCGCTGATGGGCACCGGGATCGGCCGGGGCGAGAACCGCTCGCTCGAGGCGGCGCAGCAGGCGATCTCGAGCCCGCTGCTCGACAACATCTCGATTTCGGGCGCGACCGGCGTGCTGATCAACATCACCAGCAGCGACATCACCATGGGCGAGGTGACCCAGATCAGCGAGATCATCCACGACGCGGCGGGCGATCAGGCCGAGATCATCTTCGGCTCCTGCACCGAGCCCTCGCTCCAGGGCGAGATCCGCGTCACCGTCATCGCGACGGGATTCGACCGCGCCATCACCGGCGAGCAGGTCCCGCAGCGGGCCGCCGGTGTGCTGCAGTTCCCCGAGAAGAAGCGCGCCGTCGCCGGCGGCGGATCGGTGGGCGGGGGTGTCGCGCCGGCAGCCAGCACGGTAGTTTCTTCCCCGCGCACGGTCACGCCGCGCAGCTCGGCCGCTCCCCGGAGCGCCACCGGCCTGCCGGAAGTGTCCGATATGGA
>CAYNNS010000451.1:0-2309 GCA_964398345.1 uncultured Gemmatimonas sp.
CAAAGTGTTCGGCACGCCCGCGGAGGAAGTGGGTCCGCCGGCGAAATCCATCATGCGAGACGCGGGAATCTTCAGGGGAACCAGCATTCTGGTGCGGAGCCATTCCTCGAGTTCCACGGAACGCTCCCGTGCCGGATTCGGGATTTGCTGCCTCAACATCAACGAGGTGAAGTACATCTTCACGGGCCGGCCCAGTCACCAGCTGAGCAGCTGGAACGGCCGCAACGCGCTCGAAGCGGCGGTGCATCTCTACACCGCCGTGGACGCGCTGCGCTCCAGCCTGCGCCCCGAGGCGTCGATCCAGGGAGTCATTCCCGAGGGCGGCATCGCGCCGAACGTGGTGCCGGATCGGGCCGTGGTGGACTACTACGTCCGCTACCCCGACGGCGTCTACCTCGAGCACATGCAGCAGATGATCGACAACGCCGCGAAAGCGGCGGCGCTCGCCACCGGGACGGAAGTGAAGATCGACCGGTACGGGGAATACCGCGACGGGATCGCGCTGGGAGCGCTGGAGGAGCTCTACTACGCCTATGCGAAGCAGCTGGGGGCCCCCACGCTCGAGCCGGAGCGGCAGCGACCTGCGGGTTATGAAGAGACCGGGGGCGTTTCGCTCGACGTGCCGGGCGTGGGGGTCAGCGTGGCGAGCTCGAGCTTTCCCAACCACACGATGGGGATGCTCGACGACGCCTTCACCACGGTGGGGCACACCGGGTTCCGGATGGATGCCCAGATCATGGCCGCCGTCCTCTACCACTACCTGACGGACGCCGGCTTCCGCCAGGCCGTCGCGGCGGAGCACGGTGCCCTCAAGGGGTTGTATCAGGAGTATCAGGAGAATCTGCGCAGGGCCTACGCCACCGAGCTCAAGCCCTAGCCCCTAACCCGCTACTGCAGCGCCAGCACCGGCCTTCCGAAGCGGGGCCGTTCGTCCTCCAGCACGCCCGACATCCAGTCGGGCCGCTTGGCGAGCAGCGTGGTCGACCAGGCCAGCTCGCGCCCCGCCAGGTCCACGAACCTGGCTTCCAGCATGGCGAACCGCGCGGCGTCTTCGCGGCTCAGAAACGCCGCTTTGCCTTCCCACACGGCATAGGCTCCCTGCTTTTCGAGCAGGAATGCCGGCAACGAATCCAGCGCCGCCCCGACACCGTGCAGGATCTCGGTATAGCCCGCGAAGTCCCGCGACCATTTGGCCAGCTCGTCTTCGAGGGCCGAGGCCAGCCCATCGAAGCCACCGGTCGCCTCGAGCGAGTCCGCCCGCGCGACGAGCCGTGCGGCCAGCGCGGCGGAGTAGACCTTGAGACTGTCGAGGCGCAGCAGAAAGGCGTTGCTGACGGTCCGCGCCGCCTGCAGCGACCCGGGACGCTTGAGCGCGGAGCCGCGGAGCTTGGGCGCCAGCTGCTGACCGGCAAGCCAGTCCTGGAGCTGGCGCAGCTCGACGGCTATGGAATCGCCGTATTGGAAGCTGTAGACCCGGAGCCGGGCATTGGCACGAAGGCCGTTCACCGTGGGTGCGGCGGTGGCCAGCACCGGGGGCTTTTCAGGGCTCCTCAGTACCCTGGTGAGACCGAGCCCACCGACGCCGAGCAGTCCCGCGCCGAGCGCGGCGAACGCCCAGGGCGAGCGCCAGATGGGCGTGCGAGCACTCGCGGCCTCGGTGAGGCGCGAAGCCGGGAAACGCTCGGCGGGCGCCCGATTCAGCGCCGCAATCGCCTCACGATAGGCGGCCACGGAATTCGCCGGGTGCCAGCCCCGCTGCTTGCCCACCGCCATCGGCGTTTCGGGGCCAACCTTCCCGGAGCGGATCGCCCTTACGAGCGAAGCGACGTCCGGCAGGGAGAGTACCTTGCCACCGGCAGCGCGAACCCGAAACCGCATGGACTCCTCTGGAAACCTTGCGGATTTCGCCAGGCGCAAACGCCGTACCCGATGGCCAGCTCGGGGAGAGCCCGGGAATGCAGCGCCATGCCGGGGGCGAATGGCTTGTGCCACAGCGGATTACGCGAGTCCAAGCCATGGCGCTGGACGCCCGGGGCGCTCCGGGGCGGAATCGGCCCGTGCACGCTGCCGCAACCTGCCAGACGCGGTCCGCTGCGGTACCGGCCATGCAACCAGATTCACCCGCCCGGGAAACGTTATGTTAGCTCGGGCCGAGGCATGCACCCCATTCCATTCGACCGCAGATCCTTCCTTCGCCGGAGCGCCGCCCTCGCGGGGGCGCTCGCCTTACCGCTGCGCGACCGCATCGTGTCCGCGTTTCCTGCAGACGACCGGATGGCATGGTGGCGCGAGGCGCGCTTCGGGATGTT
>CAYNNS010000452.1:0-1644 GCA_964398345.1 uncultured Gemmatimonas sp.
AGCCCGAGCGGCTCGAGCGGCTGCTCGGGTTCCAGATCGAGCTGCCGCAGCCCGGCGAGCGGCGCAACCTCAGCGTGCTGCACGTGATCGGGTGGACCGTCGGGCGCGACGTGCCGGCGCGGGCCGTGGAGGTCCTGCAGGGAGACGAATTGCTTCGCGTCGTGCCCGTGAGGGGGCCGCGCGCGGACGTGGCGGCGGCGCTCGATGTCCCTCCGGAGACTGACTGCGTCTTCCACGTGCTGAGCAGCCTCGTGGGACTCGAGCCGGACACCACGCTCACGCTCCGCGTCGTGCTCGATGACGGCGCCAGAGTGCCTGGAGGCAGCGTGCAGGTCCGCCACAACCCGCTCACCGGCGGCTTCCAGCCAACGCTTCAGCCTCTGATCGTGAGCACGCTCGGCCGCAGCGGAAGCACCTGGCTGATGCAGCTTCTCGCTTCGCATCCGCAAGTGCTCGTCTTCCGGCGGTTTCCGTACGAGTCGGCACCGGCCAAGTACTGGGCCCACATGCTGAGGGTGCTGTCGGAGCCGGCGAACCTCCGCCAGTCGGCGCAGCCGCAGGACTTCTACCGGAACCCCTGGTGGGTGGGCGCCAACCCGTTCCACGACGACCGCGTGCACGAACAGCACCTGCTCGACACCTGGATGGCCGGGACGTACGTGGAGCGGCTGGCGGACTTCTGCAAGCAGAGCATCGAGGAGTGGTATATGACCCTGGCGCGCACGCAAGATCAGCACGCGCCGGTCTACTTCGCCGAACCGTCCGGTGGAACTTTGTCCCCGTTCTTCAGCGTCGAGCCGGGCTTGAGTTTCTTCAGCACAAGGTGGCTCACCAGCCGCGCCTCTTCTTCGGTGCGTTCCGGCGGCATGTTCAAGCCCTGCGCTTTCGTGGACATATTGTACACGCGAAGCGTACAGGTTTCGTCTTTATTTACAATAAACCCTCCGCTAATGTTCACTTCCACCGTGCCTTTGCCCTGAAGTTCATGCACAATCCGGTTGCCGGGCGGAAAACCACCCTTGAAGCGCGCCGCGCATGCGGGCTGGTCGGTGTCGAAAAGGCCGCTGTAAACGTATTCGACGGTTGCGCTTTTCTTCTCGCCTTTGCCTTTCACGGACTTGAGCGTCGCTTCACATTTGGTGCGAAACTGGGTTGGAATAAATCCGCCAGCGACCTGGATGGGCAGGATCACCGGCACGCTGTAGGCCCATGATTCTCCCACTTTGACGGGCTGCGATTTGAAGATGGGAAAGAAGTAGTGCGGTGAATCGTATTGCAGCGCGTGGGGAATTTGCTGGCCGTCGTCCAGCAGCTTGGTGGCGATAAAATTCTGCTTGTCCACCGCGTAGCACTTCACGCCGAGGTCCTGAAAGTTGGCGCCCAGGTCCACGTATTCAGGGTCGGTCGGAACAATTTCATCTTTTACCTGGCGGCCACCTTCGGTTTCGGTGTCGCGATGGCGGGTAAGATAGACACGAAGAAAATTCACCATCGCGGGACCGGTGCCGTCATTCTTTATCGCGCTTTGAATGCTGTAGATGGAAGCCGTTTCGTTAAAGTGGTTGTTGCCTTCCTGGCGGCGTGCAATCGTGCCTTCCGACACCAGGCCCTTTCCTTCCCAGGTCGCCCGCTGTACAGCGTACG
>CAYNNS010000452.1:1654-2299 GCA_964398345.1 uncultured Gemmatimonas sp.
TTCCTGGCGGCGGTCAAGCGTGCCTTCGTACACCAGGCTCGTGCCTTCCGGCCGGGACATCTGCAGCAGGTAGGTCTCTTCGTCCGCGGCGGACGCGGCGCGCGCCAGAAGCAGGACGGCCAGCAGGAAGCGCATAGGCGTTCTCACCAGGACGGGCGCGCGGGAGGCGTGTTTAATCGCGCTACGGTACCTTATCCCCATTCTTAAGCACGGTGCCCGGCGGCAGGTATTTCATCCGGATGTGGCTGGAAATGTTGGCCCAATTGGTTTCCTGCTTGGGCGGCTCATTGATGCCCTTGGGTACAAGGCTGCTGTTCTGGAAGGAAATCTTCAGGTCTTCGGTCTTCTCGAAAATAGTGCCGGATGACAGATGCAGCGCGACCTGGCCCGTGCCCTCGATTTCATGCACGATCCGGTTGCGTTCAACAAAATTTGGCGAGAAGCGGTCCACGTATTCGGAGCTCTTTTGCTTGGCCCACGGCGTGGCATAGAAGGCCAGACCGGCGGTCAGCAGAATGATGGGCGTGCCGAATACCAGCACCGGCTTGACGAAGCGCGTGAGGCTCAGGCCGGAGGCAAACCACACCACCATTTCCGAGTCTTTATAAGTCCGCGTTACCACCATCAGCACGGAAATAAAGCTGG
>CAYNNS010000453.1:0-2274 GCA_964398345.1 uncultured Gemmatimonas sp.
GGGGTATGCTCTGTGACGGGTGTCACACTCGCATGAGCCAAGAACCGCTGCAGCCCGACTGGGAGGTGTTGGGCCGTTACCTCTCGGGCGAGAGCGGCGCCGGAGAAGTCGACGCCGTGCGCCGCTGGGTTGCCGCGGACCCGAGGCGCGGCGAGTTGCTCGCCACGCTCGATTTGTCGACCCGGCTCTCCACCGCGCCGGCGCTGGACGTCGAAGCCGCCCTGCGACGGGTCAAGTCGCGGTTCCAGGAGCCCGAGGTGATCCCGCTTCCGACCCGGGTCCGGTGGCGACCCGCCGCCTTTGCGGTTGCCGCCGTCGTGATGCTGCTCCTCGGGGCGACCCTCCTGTGGCAGGCGGTGCGCGGCCGGTCGGCGAAACCCGCCGCGGCGCTGGACTATGCCACCGCGGTCGGGCAGCTCGATTCGGTCCGGCTGTCCGATGGCAGCGGGATCGTCCTGGCGCCCGGGAGCCGGCTGCACGTGGCTGCGGGTTATGGTGACCAGGCTCGCGTCCTCGAGCTCGAGGGCGAGGCGTTCTTCGACGTCCGCCACGATGCCGCCCGTCCGTTCCGCGTCCGCAGCGGCGGCGCCGAGATCACCGACCTCGGCACCAGGTTCAGCGTCCGCGGCATTCCCGAAGGCGTGGAGGTCGTCGTCTCCGAGGGCAGTGTCAGGCTCCAGGACACCACCCGTGGCACCGCGCGCAGCGTGACGCTCAAAGCGGGCTCAGTCGGCACGTTGTCGCGGGCCCAGCAGCAGCCGGCGGTCCGCCGGGCGGCACCCGCCGAGCGGGAGGCCAGCTGGACCAGTCACCGGCTGGTCTTCGACAACGTGCCGCTCGCCCGGGTCCGCGACGACTTGCGGCGCTGGTACGGGCTGACGCTCCAGGTGAGCGATACGGTCCTGCTCGCCCGCCACCTCAAGGCCGAATTCACCAGCGAGACCCCCCAGCAGGTGCTCGACGTGATTGCGCTGGCGCTGGGTGCGGTGATCGAGCGCCGGGGCGATACCGCGACCCTGCGGCTGCGCGCCCCCCGGACCCGTTCACCATGAGGCGCTCCGTGGGCGCGCTGCTCACCGCGCTCTGGCTCGGCGCGGGCCCGCTGCTCGCCGCGGCGCCGCCCTGCGGGCACCCCGACTCCCTTCCGCTCCGCCGGGCGAGCTGGACGGGTCCCCTAACCCGCACGGTTTCGCTCCGCGCCCGCGAAGTGTCCCTGCGCGAGGCGCTCGACCGGGTCGCCGCCGGGGCCCGGCTGCGCCTGTCCTACAGCGCCGAGGCGCTCGCTCTCGACCGCCGGGTGTGTATCGCCTTCGACTCGGTGGCGGTGGGCGATGCCCTTACCCTGCTCCTGTCCGATGCGCCGGTCCGCCTCGTGGTGGCCGGCGCGGATCACGTCGTTCTGGCAGCGGCCGTGGTGGAAGCCGCCGAGCCCGAGCGGCCCCGCGTGCAGCTCGACCGCATCGTGGTGACGGGCAGCGCCGCCGGAAGCGCGGAACGCGCCCTGCCGATCGCCCTGGAAGTCCAGGACGGCCGCGCGCTCGCGCGGCGCTCCGCGGCTTCGGCTTCGAGCGTGCTGGACGGCGCGGTCCCGGGCGTGTGGGTCTGGCAGCAGGCGCCGGTCAGCCTGCTGGCGCAGTACGGCAGCATCCGGGGCGCCAGCTCGTTCGGCACCAGCTATCCCAAGGTCTACCTCGATGGGATTCAACTGGCGAACCCGCTGTTGCTCACCCGCTTCCAGCCCGACGCCATCGACCGGATCGAGGTCATCCGGGGACCGCAGGGCGCGGCGCTCTATGGCGCCGACGCGATCAGCGGGGTGGCCAATATCATCTCGCGGCACGACTCCGCCATCGAGGGCGCCCGCTTGCGCTTCACCGGCGGGCTGGGGCTCTCCGGCAGCTCGTACGCCGACAATCCCGCCCTGCAGCAGGATTACGGCCTCTCCCTGCAGACCGGCTCCAGCACCCGCTCCGCCGGTCTCACGGTCGATGCCGCCGGGATCGGCGCCTACGTGCCGAGCGTCTATGCGCGGCAGCTCGCCGCCACGGGCGTGGGACGGATCGTCGGCTCGAACAGCATCCTCACCGGCACGCTGCGGTTCTTCGGGATGCGGGCGGGGACCGCCCCCAACCCGGTGGTCGCCAGCGTGTTAGGAGCGCCGGCCCTCGGGACCGGACCGGTGACCGGTGTCGAATCGGTGGCCGAATACACCGCGGGCGCCACCCTCCGGCTGATCCCCAGCTGGTTCTGCACGTGGTGGCCGATCTCGTGGGC
>CAYNNS010000454.1:0-2268 GCA_964398345.1 uncultured Gemmatimonas sp.
GACGCTGGCCATCGAGGATGATCCGTTCGATTCGAGGATCTCCGAGACGATGCGCAGGGTGTAGGGGAAGCTGTCGAACGCGGGCAGCAGCGGCTGCAGCGCCCGCTCCGCGAGGGCGCCGTGACCGATCTCCCGGCGGCTGGTGCCCCGCACCATCTTCACTTCGCCGGTCGAGTAGGGCGGGAAGTTGTAGTGCAGCATGAACGACTTCGTGGTTTCTCCCGCGACGTCGATCGAATCGATGCGCTGCTCGTCGTCGGCGGTACCCAGCGTGACCGCCACCAGCGCCTGGGTCTGCCCTCGCGTGAAGAGCGCGGAGCCGTGCGCGCGGGGCAGCAGCCCCGTTTCGATCGCGATGGGGCGGACCGTGTCGACGTCACGCCCGTCGACGCGTTCCCCGCGATCGAGCACCTGGGCCCGCATCACGCGGTACTCGATTTCTTCGATTTCGTGGGCGATCTCCCGCGCCCGCTCCGGGAACTCGACGGCGAGCTTGGTCACGACGTCCCGCTTCACCGCCGCGAGTCCCGCCGCCCGCGTGGCCTTGTCCTTGGCGTTGATCGCCTTGGCCATATCCTTCTCGACCAGGTCCCTCACCCGCTTGGCCAGGAGCTCGTCGCCTGGCGGCGCGGCCCATTCCATCTTGGGCTTCCCTTCTTTCGCCACCAGCTGCTCGGCAAAACCCACCAGCTCGCGGATGCCCTTTTGCGCCACCTTGAGCGCGTCCAGCATCTCAGCTTCGGAAACCTCGAGGGAGCCGCCTTCCACCATGATGATGGAGTCGGCGCTGCCGCTCACCGTGAGATCGATGCTGGAGAACTCGAGCTGATGGAACGTGGGATTCAGAATCCAGTTGCCTTCCATGCGCCCCACCCGCACCGTCGCGAGCGGGCCATTCCACGGGATCGGCGACAGCGCGAGCGCCAGCGCCGCGGCGTAGGCGCCCAGAATATCGGCATCGTTCTCCTGGTCCGCGGAGACTACGGTGACGAAGACCTGCACCTCGTTCTTGAAACCCTCCGGAAACATCGGCCGGATGGAGCGATCGATGATCCGCGCCGCGAGGATCTCCTTGTCCGAAGGCCGCCCTTCCCGCTTGAGAAAGCCGCCGGGGATCTTGCCCGCGGCGTAGGTCTTCTCGCGGTATTCGACGGTGAGCGGGAAGAACGGCAGGAGCGAGACGCTGGATGAAACCGTCACCGCGGCGATGACCATCGTATCGCCGAATTGGACCATTACCGAGCCGGCCGCCTGTTTGGCCAGCTTGCCCGTTTCGATCCGAAGCCGCCTGCCCGCAAATGTGGTGTCAATGGTGTGCACGTTGATGCCTTTGGTGAACGGTCCGCTTCAATGCGAAGCGGGCGTCCCACTCTTGCGGGACGCCCGCGCGCATCCGGGGCCGGCTAGTGCCGGAGTCCGAGCTCCTGGATCAGAGCGCGGTAGGTTTCGAGATCAGTGTTTCGGAGGTACGTCAGGAGCCGTTTCCTGGTCCCGACCATTTTGAGCAGGCCGCGCCGCCCATGATGGTCTTTGGGATGGATCCGGAAGTGGTCGGTGAGCGAGTTGATCCGCTCAGTGAGAAGGGCAACTTGGAGCCGGGCCGACCCGGTGTCCTCGCCGTGGAGGCGGTATTTCGTCGCAACGCCCTGCTTGTCGTACGCCATGCCTTCGAGTCCTCTTTGCTTCCGTCTGATGTGTCGTAAACGCTAGGTAGCTCAACAAGATAAGCCACCCCCTCCCCCCAGGCAAGCGGAAAACTAGTCCCGCCCCATCCGGGCCGCGGCCGCCACCCCACGGGGGAGCTCCAGTGCTTCCTGCTCGGGCCAGGTTCGAAACAGGGCGCCCGCTTTTCCCCGCGCCTTGACTCGGTACATGCACGCGTCGGCCATGGCGACCGCGGTATCGACGGAATCCGGAGGCGAGACGAAAGTGATCACGCCGATGCTGAAGCTGACCTCCCACCCCGTGTTCGCCATCGCCTCGTTCAGCAGCCCGAGCAATTTGTTGATCACGGTCTCCGCGCGGACCGCATCGGTCTCCGGCAGGAGCAGCGCAAACTCGTCTCCCCCCAGGCGCGCCACCACGTCCACGCGCCGGGTGCCTTCGCGCAGCGTGCGAGCCACTTTCTGCAGCACGACGTCACCCGCCGAGTGACCCAGGGTGTCGTTGATGCGCTTGAAGTGGTCCACGTCGAGATAGGCCAGCACCCACGCCATGCCTTGGCGGCGGCTCCACCCGACCGCCCCATCCAGTGCGCCGAAGAACCCC
>CAYNNS010000455.1:0-2263 GCA_964398345.1 uncultured Gemmatimonas sp.
TAGGGTCCCTCTTTTCCAAGTTGCGGTGGCCTTTTAGATTAGGTCATTCGCCATGAACCTCTTTCTCCCCTCGGGCCGGCGGCCGCTTCACTTCGTCGGGATCGGGGGTGCTGGAATGAGTGCTCTGGCGCTGGTGGCGCTGCGCAAGGGGCTCCCGGTCAGCGGGACCGATGTCGACACGTCGGGGTGTGGGGATCTGCGCGCGGCGGGCGCGAACATCATCACGGGACACGCGGCGGAGCACATCGACGCCGCCCGAGCGGTGGTGGTCAGCGCCGCGATCCCGGCTGAGCACGTCGAAGTCGCTGCCGCACAGGCCAAAGGGATTCCCGTGGTGTCGCGGAAGGAGGCGCTGGCCGGCCTGATCGGAAGCGCGCGCTGCGTCGCCATTGCCGGCACGCACGGCAAGACCACCACGACCGCGATGGCCACGGAGGCGGTCGCCGCGGCAGGATTTGCGGTCACCGGCATCGCCGGCGGGCGGGTGGACGCCTGGGGTGGGAACGCCCGCATCGGCGGGGACGAGCTCTACGTTGTCGAGGCCGACGAGTACGACCAGGCATTTCTTGCCCTGAATCCAAGCATCGCTGTCGTCAACAATGTCGAGGCCGACCATCTCGAGTGTTACGGATCTCTCGAGGCTCTGGAGAATGCCTTTGTGAGCTTTGCGGGCCGCGCGGAACGGGCGCTGGTGGGCAACGATTCGGCGGGAGCCGAGCGGGTGGCGTCGCAGCTGCGGGCCGAAAGGCTCTGGCGCTTCGGCCCCGATGCGGCGGACCTCAAACTCAGCGGCATTGCCACTACGCCTTCCGGCAGCAGCGCCACGCTCACGCTCCCGGGCCGTGGCGCCGTGTCCCTCCGACTCAGCCTTCCTGGCGTCCATAACCTGCGCAATGCCACGGCGGCGCTCGGGGTCGTGCTGGCGCTCGGCGGCCCGACCGAGAGCGCGCTGGTGGCGCTGGCGCGCTTCGGAGGCGTGGGGCGGCGCTTCGAGCGGCTGGGTGAATTCGGCGGTGTGGTCATCGTGGACGACTACGCGCACCATCCGACGGAGCTGCGTGCGACGCTCGCCGCGGCCCGGCAGGCCTTTCCCGGCCGTCGCCTCGTCGCCGCGTTTCAGCCCCATCTCTTCTCCAGGACCCAGCAGCAGAGTGAAGCGATGGGCCGGGAGCTCGCTGCGGCGGACCTCGCGATCGTGACGGACGTCTATCCGGCGCGCGAGCAGCCCATCGTCGGGGTCACCGGCGAGCTGGTGAGTGTGGCGGTGCGGCAGGCAGGCGGTGCGGCAGAATATGAGCCGAGCCGTGCTGCGCTCGCGGGACGGGTCGCCGCTCTCCTCCGTTCGGGAGACCTCCTGCTCACGCTGGGCGCCGGCGACATCACCCGGCTGGGGCGCGAGCTCCAGCCGTTGCTGGTGCGGGCATGAAGCGGCGACTGTTGTTCGGTGGGCTCGCGCTGCTGCTCGCGGCGGGTGCCCTCGTCGGCGGCCGAGTGCTGCTCAAGAAACTTGCGTTCTTCTCGGTGCGCCGGATCGAGCTGGCGGGCGCGCGCTACCTCACGGCGGCGCAGGTCGCGGCGGCGCTCGCCTTGCCGGAGCACACGAGCATCTTCGACCCGACCGGTCCCCTCGTCCAGCGCGTCGCGGCGCTTCCGGGCGTTCTGGAGGCGAAGATCAGCCGGCGGCTCCCGGGCGCGCTGCGCGTCACCATCCGCGAAGCCGAGCCCGTGGCCCTCGCCGATCGCGGCGGGCACCTCGTGCTGCTCGACTCGGCGGGCACGGTGCTGCCGTTCGATCCCACCACCCCCGCCGTCGACCTGCCGCTTGCCGACGCCGATTCCGGAGTCGCCGGCCTGCTGGCGCGGGTCAAGGAAGGTGATCCGGAGCTTTATGCCCAGGTGCAGCGCGCGCTGCGGTTTCGCCAGGATGTGGCGCTGGAGCTGGACAGCGGACGGTTGCTGCTCCGAGCCGGCGCCTCCAGCGACGCAATCCGGGACCTCTCCAGCGTCGCCGGGTTACTGGCGCGCCAGGGGCAGTCCTGGCGGGAGCTGGACGGCCGCTATCCCCCGCGGGTGATCGTACGGCGGAACGGCGCGTGAGCGACAAGCCCGAGGCATTGGTCGCCGCGCTGGACCTGGGCTCGACCCGCGTGGTCGGGCTGATCGGTGCAGTCCAGGGCGAAGTGCGGGACCCCCGCGTCCGGGTGCTCGGTGTGGCGAGCGAGCGCACCACCGGGATCCGGCGCGGTGTGGTCCGCGACATCGA
>CAYNNS010000456.1:0-2254 GCA_964398345.1 uncultured Gemmatimonas sp.
GATTTTGGATCCGCACCGGTGTTGTAAAAAGGTCGCTCTAGAAACGGGGGGCACGGGGCGGAAGCAGGCGCGCTTCGACTCGCAGGCTGAGTGAGAGCGTGGCCGGGTCAAAAATTCTCACGTGGATCCAGGGATCGGTTGCGGGTTGTCCGTACGAGGTCTCGCTGCCCTTCGACTGTTGCTTTTCCCCTACAAACACTGACCATCGGGGAGAGATCCTTGAAAGCCAATCACAAGATAGCCTCTGCAATCGCGGCTGCCCTGAGCGCGCACGCCGGAAAATGCCACACCCCGGCCCCCCTCGGGGGTCCCGCAAAAGTCGACTGTACGGGCGACGCCCGCCCCGGACACGGCCCCCTTCTCCGGGAACCAGCCGCGCGAGGGGTTCGCCCGGGGACGGCGCAGCGCGGAAGAGTTTGCCGCGAACGGCGCGCGCCAGGTCCGCCTCGGCGGCATCCTGCTGCTGCTTGGTAGCCTGCTCAGCGTCTGGCTGGCCCGGCAACAGATCTACCAGGTGATGATCCTGTCGGGGCTCATCGGCGCCGTGGGCATCCTGCTCATCGCCGGCGGCCTGCTGCAGCGCGGCGGCCGCTCCGACAACGGCTTCGTCACCATTCTCAACGACTTCCTCGACATGCCGCGTACCATGCGGCAACTGGCCTGGGCGCAGTTCTTCTCCTGGTTCGCGCTCTTCGCGATGTGGATCTACACCACGCCCGCCGTCACCAGCCACGTCTACGGCACCACCGATCCCGCTTCCGCGCTCTACAACGAAGGGGCCAACTGGGTCGGCGTGGGCTTCGCGGCCTACAACGGCGTGGCGGCCGTCGTCGCCTTCGGCATCCCGCCGCTGGCGCGCTGGTCGAGCCCCAAGATCGCCCACATGCTGTGCCTCATTTGCGGCGCGCTGGGGCTGCTGTCGATCTACTTTCTCAAGAACCCAAGCTACCTGCTCGGCTCGATGGTCGGCGTGGGAATCGCGTGGGCGAGCATTCTCGCCATGCCTTACGCCATCCTCACCGGCTCATTGCCGCCCTCGAAGCTCGGCTACTACATGGGTGTCTTCAACTTCTTCATCGTGATCCCCCAGATCGTCGCGGCCGCGGTGCTCGGGTTCCTGGTGAAGCGTTTCTTCGGGGGCGAGGCGATTTACGCCATGCTGATCGGCGGCGCTTCTCTGTTGCTCGCGGCGGCGCTGATGCTGCGCGTGCGGGAGCGGCCCGAGGACACCGCGTGAAGCTCCCCCTGGCGGCGGCCGCCGTCCTGCTCGCCGGCTGCGGCCATCCCGCGCCGCAGACTGCCACGGTTCCTAACCCGGCGCTCGACGCCGCGAGCTACTGGAACAGCGCCACCATCTACTTCCTGCTCACCGACCGCTTCCAGAACGGCAACCCCGCCAACGACCGCGCCCTGGGCCGCGCCCACGACGGCGACGTGCTGCGGAGCTACGAGGGCGGCGACCTGGCGGGCGTGCGGCAGCGCATCGAAGCGGGTTACTTCGACAGCCTCGGCGTGACCGCCCTCTGGCTGACACCCTTCGTGGAGCAGGTGCACGGCAGCGTGGACGAGGGGACCGGCAGGACCTACGCCTTCCACGGCTACTGGGCCCGCGACTGGACCGCCGTCGACCCCGCGCTCGGGACCAAGGACGACTTGCGGGCCCTGGTGGACGCCGCGCACCGCCACGGCATCCGCGTGCTGATGGACGCGGTGCTCAACCACACCGGCCCGGAGACGCCGCCCGAACCCCGCTGGCCCGACGACTGGGTGCGGCGCACCCCCAACTGCCCCTACCGGAGCTACCTCCCCCCGGTGCGCCGTAACCCGGGGCCCCCCGGGGCTTTCACAGCCGACTTCGAACTCCCGGATATGGCCGGTGCGGCGCACATGCTGGCCGCCGCACAGTTCGACCGAATAGGGCCGCGCCGCGCCATTCGCCCGCCCCATGGCGAGCACGCGCACTTCCTCGCCGTATTTCTCGCCGAACAGCGCGAGCGCGCCCTCGGCCACCGCGCGATCGGGGGTCAGCAGCCGGGTGCTGACCTCTTCGTTGCCGCGGATCTCGTCGTTGACCTCGCGTTCGATCGCCGCGATGTCTTGCGCGGCCAGCGGCCTCGGATGGCTGAAATCGAAGCGCAGCCGGTCCGGCGCGACGAGCGAGCCCTTCTGCGTCACGTGCTCGCCGAGCCGGTGCCGCAATGCCTGGTGCAACAGGTGGGTCACCGAATGGTTGGCGCGCAGCCGGCGCCGGCGG
>CAYNNS010000457.1:0-2249 GCA_964398345.1 uncultured Gemmatimonas sp.
CGACGATCACGACCTCGTCGCTCCCGCGCAGCTCCGCGATCGCGAGCTCGTCGGCTGCGGACTCGTACCGGCGAGGGCGGTGCTCGAGCAGGTCGCGAACCGTCTTCAGCCCCAGCTTGGTCAGCTTCCGCTTCAGCGTCGCGCCGACCCCGGGAAGCGTGTCGAGCGGAACGTCGAGGCGTTGCGGCCGCGGGCGGCCACGCGTCGCCGGCCACGCAGGTGGTTGGTCCAGGCCTGCAAAGACCGTCTGTCGACGAGTCATTGACATCGTGCTCGGCGCCACGCCGAGCTGGAGGTTAGATCGCGGACCGGATGAAACCTCATAGAAGCGCGACGGCTCCGCCGAAAAAGGCCGCGGTAATCCGGAAACCGCGCCGTGCCTGCACTTCAGGAACGAGGTTCGACGCCGCGACGTAGAGGGTGACCCCAGCGGCGAGCGCGAGCCCATAGCGCGCCAGACCCGCCAGCGCCTCGGTGAGCAGCGCACCGGCCACGGTCGCGATCCCCAGCACCAGACCGGCGCCCTCCGCGTGGCGGCGGTCCTGCCCGCTCGCGAGCATCACGCTCGCCGCGGCCACACCTTCCGGCAGCTTGTGCAGCACGATGGCGAGAAAGAAGAGCACGCCCAGGGGCCGGGAGACCAGTAACCCGCTGGCGATCGCCACGCCGTCGAAGCAGGCATGCAGCGTGAGCCCCACCAGCGCGCTGTATCCCGCGGAGGCAGGCACGGTGTGGGTCTCCTCACCGAAGTGGAAATGCGGCGTGAAGACGTGCTGGGCGACGTGCACCAGCGCGTAGCCGGCCAGCACCAGCAGACCCGCCGCGGCGCGGTCGGGGCCGGCGAAAACTTCCGGGAGCACGCCAACCAACACGAGCGCGAGCATGAACCCCGCGCCGAACGCCAGCGACATCTGGATGGCCGCGAGACTCCTGCGCTCGGCCCGTACGACCGCGAGGGCGCCGACCAGGTTGCCGGTCGCGGCACCGAGCGCCAGCAACACCGGAGTCAGCGCCACGTCCGCGCCAGTTGCAGCAACCGCTCCTTACTGTTGCGCGAGGGATCCTCCAGCACGGCCTCGAGCAGCCGGCCCAGGAGCTCGCCGAGACCCGGCCCGGGCGCGATGCCCGCGGCGACCAGATCATCGCCGGTGATGGCGAGCTGGGGACGCGAGGTCGCCTCACCGCGCTCGCGGATGCCCGCGACCGTTGCGTGCCACGCCGGGACGGATCCGTCGCGAAGCGCCGCCAGTGCCACGAGGTCATCCGCAGCACCCGCTACGGTCGCGAGCCAGCGACGTACCGCCACGGGATCGTTGCCCGCCGGCTCGGCCGGGCCTCGCTCCATCGCTGCGGCCCGCGCGATCTCGGCGCTGGAGGCCTTGAGCCGGCGCAGCACTTCACCCGGGCGCGCGCAAGCGACGGCGGTCGCGACCACGGGATCGAGGCCGCTTCCCGGAGCATCGGGGAGCACCGTCGCGGGCCGGAGCTCCGGAAGCCACACGGCTGCAGCCCCGACTTCATGCCACAACTGAATGAAGTGCCGCGTCGACCGTGCGCTCACCAGTCCCTTGAACCATTCGTCCCGCACGCGCTCGGCGGACAGGCGGCCGAGTCCGGACGCCGCGGCCCGCGCCGCGTCGAAGGTGGGTGGATCGATCCGAAAGCCGAAACGCCCCGCAAACCTGAGCATCCGGAGAATGCGGAGGTAATCCTCGGCGAAGCGCTGCTCCGCCACCCCCACAGCGCGAATGAGGCCGAGCTCGAGGTCCGCCCTGCCCCGTTCGGGATCGAGCCAGCGATGCGAGAGCGGGTGGTAGGCCATGGCGTTGATCGTGAAGTCGCGCCGGTGCAGATCGTCCTCGATCGCCACGCCGAACTCGACCACCGCGTGCCGGCCATCTGTGGTGACGTCTTTCCGGAACGTGGTCACCTCGTGCAGACCGCCGTCGGCATCCAGGACTCCCACGGTGCCGTACTTGGCTCCGATGGCAACGGTGCGACGGAAGAGTCGTTGCACCTGCTCGGGGCGAGCCGCGGTCGCCAGGTCGACATCGTGCTCGAGCGCCTGGTTTGGTGCCAGCCGCCAGTCACGCAAGGCGCCTCCGACGCACCAGGTCTCGAAGCGGGCTTGTTCGAGGGTGCGGGCGATCCCGAGCACGGCGGGCCGCCAGCGCATAGGCTCGACCGGGCGGGAAGGCCCGGGACCCCCCCCCCACAGGGCCACCCCGGCCAAGAGACCAAGCCCGGCC
>CAYNNS010000458.1:0-2232 GCA_964398345.1 uncultured Gemmatimonas sp.
CCGAACTCGTTGTTGGTGCCGTAGGTGATGTCGGCGCCGTAGGCGGCGCGGCGCTGCGGGGTCGAGGGCTCGGTGTCGTCGATGCAGCCGACGCTGAGCCCCAGGTAGGTGTAGACGTGACCCATCCACTGCGAGTCGCGACGGGCGAGGTAGTTGTTGACGGTGACGAGATGCGCCCCGCGGCCGGCGAGGGCGTTGAGATACAGCGGCAAGGTCGCCACCAGCGTCTTGCCTTCACCGGTCGCCATCTCGGCGATGCGGCCGCGATGCAGCTCGATGCCGCCGATGAGCTGGACGTCGTAGGGCACCATGTCCCAGGTCAGCTCGTGGCCGGTGACCATGATCTTGGTGCCCAGCAGCCGGCGGCAGGCTTCTCGCACCGTCGCGAAGGCTTCGGGGAGCAACTCTTCGAGTGACGCCGCGAGCGCTTTCTTGTAGTCCTGCTCCAGCGTGGCGGAGCGGGCTTCCAGCGCGCTGCGCTCGGCGGGATCGGCGCAGGCGTGCTTGGCCGCGCGCACCTCGGCCAGCTGCTGCTTCAGCTCGCCGGTGCGCTCCGCGATGGACTCGCGAAAGCGCTGGGTCTGCGCCTTGAGCTCGGCTTCACTCAGGTCGCGGAGCCGCGCCTCGTGCTTGTGGATCTGCTGGACCAGCGGCGTCAGGCGCCGTACTTCCCGAGCCTGCCGGGTCCCGAACACCTTCGCAATCGCCGTCTTGATCATCGCGTTTCAGTTTCCCGATACAGCCGGTGCGCCGCGATGTAGTCCACCACGGCCTCCGGCACCCAATAGCGGATGGACCGGCCCGCGCACACCCGCTCGCGGATCGCGGTCGACGAAATGTCCAGGCGCGGCACCTGAACGCCTTCCTCGCCGATGCCTTCCCGTGCGAAGGTCTCCACCCGGCACAACTGCCAGATGGCGTCGGGCTCATGCCAGCGGTTCAATGTCACCGCGGTGTCCGCGCCGAGCAGCAGCACCAGCTCGGCCGAAGGAGCCGCCGCCCGCATGGAGCGCAGCGTGTCCACCGTGTAGGAAGGACCCTCGCGCTCGAGCTCGGTGCGGTCCACCGCGAGCCGGGGCTCGCCGCGAACGGCGAGCTCCACCATCGCCGCGCGGTCTTCGGCGCTCGCGTTGTGACCGCCGGGCTTGAGCGGCTGGTTTCGCGCCACGACCAGCCGGACCGCGTCAAGGCCGGGCGATTCCGCCAGCGTGCTCGCGGCAATCAGATGGCCGTGATGAATCGGATCGAAGGAGCCGCCGAGGATCCCGATGCGCATGAGCTAGTGCGAGTGGGGGGTCTTGCCACTCGCCACTTTCCCCTGCCCACTCTCACTTTTGGGACACAAGCGTGCGGGGCCCGCGGGATCGGGCGCGTATTGGGCGATGTAGGCGCAGGTCTCCTTCACATCCTCCTTGTATCCCAGGATCTGGTAGGAACGGACGAGGCGCTCCAGGGCGTCGGGAACCACCGAGGACCGGGGATAGGTCGCGATGACCGCCCGGAACAGCAGGATCGCGGAATCGTACGCTTTGAACTTGAAATAGAAGAGCGCGTTCTTGTACTCCTTGAGCGCGAACTTCTCCCCCAGCACCGCGAGCCGCAGCGCCGCACGCCCTGCTGCCGGTGTTCCGGGATAGCGGGTCCCCACCTCTTCGTAGACTGATTTCGCCGTCTCCCCGTACGTCGGGTCGAGCTCGGGACCGCGCCAGAGATCGGCATAGGCGTCGCCCGCGCGCACCAGGGCATCGGGCGCCAGGGGGCCATCGGGCCGCTCGTCGGCCACCCGCCGGAACTCGCGCACCGCCTGGAGCTGGTTGCCCTTCAGGAAGAGCAGCTCGCCCTGATAGAAGTGCAGGCGATAATAGCGCGGGTCGGTCGGCTGCATGACCGGCCCAATGAGATCGAAGGTTTGCTGCGCCCGGTTCCAGTCTCCGCGATCGTAGGCTTTCGTCCCGCGCGTCCAGAGCGAGTCGATCGAGCGCTCCCGCGGGGTCACCGCTGCGGGGGCTGCCCTCTTCGCGTGGTGCCAGAAACAGGCGCTCGGGGCGAGCAGGGGGAGACAGGCCAGCAGGGCGAACGGACGCCGGCTCATGGCGCGGCCTCGGTGGTGGGCGGCACGCTGCCTAACCCGTTGAGCTTGTCGGCGGCGAGCTTCTGCAGGGAATCGGGCACGCCCTGCGCCGACAGGACGCTCTGGTAGGCAATCGCCGCGCCCAAGACGTCCCCCTGGCT
>CAYNNS010000459.1:0-2230 GCA_964398345.1 uncultured Gemmatimonas sp.
ACGGCGCCGCGGCAGCAGAATGCGCTGCTCTCGCTGCAGAGTCCCGCTCGTCGCTGGTTCCTTCGTGAAGAGGGCCTCGGCATTCCGAGCGTGACCAGCTTCGGCAAGCCGCATTACTACTTTGCCGGACTGCAGGTCGATCCTGCCGCCAATCGCGCCCGAATCCTCACCACTCGCGGCGCCGGTTCGCTCGAGGCCGTCGATGCCTCGACCGGTCAGACCCGCGACATCGAAGTCCCCGCGGGAGCCACGGTCAGCAGCCCGGTGTGGTCACCCGACGGGAAACAGCTTGCCTTCCTCGCCAATTTCCCGCAGGGATCCCGGGCGTACGTCGCGGACCTCGCGACCGGCAAGTCGCGGGACGTGACTCCGCCGCGTGCCGCGCTGCTCGCGACGCTGGTCACGACGCTCGGCTGGACCGGAGACGGCAGCACCCTGGTGACGGTGCTGGTGCCGGACGGGCGGGGCCCGGAGCCGGTGGCCCCGGCCATCGCCGCGGGACCGCGGGTTAGGCTGTGGACCGACACGCTCAAGTCGCCGCAGCGCAATTTCGCGAGCCTGCTGATCGAGCCGTTCGATCAGACCCTGATGGAGTATTACGTGACGGGACAGCTCGCCGCGATCGACGTCCGCTCGCGCGCGGTGAAGAAGATCGGCGCGCCGGCCATGATCAGCGCCGTGGACCCCTCGCCCGACGGCAAGTATTTCCGCGTGACGACCCTGCGGAAGCCGTTCTCCTACATCGTGCAGTACACCAGCTTCGGGGAGGTCGAGGAGCTCTGGGACGCCAACGGCAAGGCGCTCGCGGAGGTGGTGAAGCGGCCGCTGCGTGAATCGGCGGATACCTCGGATACGCCGGGTCCGCGCCGCAACGAAGGCTCCAAGCGCTCGCTGGCCTGGATGCCCGCGGGCGAGGGACTCTACTATCTCGAGGCGATCCCGGGCCCGCGCGGCGCCGGTGACTCGGCGGCGGCTAACCCGGGGCGCCCTGGCGCTAGCCCGACCACTCGCCCCGACCGTCTGGTGCGCTGGATGCCTCCCTTCGGCCCGGGGGACACCACCGTCCTGTACCGCGCCGACGGCCCGGTCTCCCAGGTCGCGCTCAGCGAAGACGGCACCATGGCGTTCGTCGGGGCCACGCGGAACGGCACCGGCGAGATCTACGCGGTGCGGTTTACCCAGCCCGAGAAGCGCTACAGTATCGTGCGCCAGCGGGCCTACACCCCGGTGATCGCCGGGCGCACCGCGTTGGGTCCCGGCGGCGGTGGCGGCGGCCGCGCCGGAGGCAACGATTCGCTGGCGTTCTATACCAATCCGGGGGCGCTCACCACGGCGCGGGGAAGCCGGGGCGGAAGCGTCGCGCTGATTTCCAGCGACAGCGCGGTCTTCCTCTCCGGAATCCGCTACGATCCCAACTATCAGGTCAACATCCCGCGAGCCTTCGTGGACAAGATCAGCATCGCCACGGGAGCGAAGACCCGGATCTACGAGGGACCCGCCGACGTCTCCGAGACCCTCACGGCCCCGCTGGACCAGGACTTCTCGGCGGCGGTCGTGGTGCGCGAGTCGCCCGCCGAGGTGCCCAATGCCTTCCGGCGGGATCTCAAGAGCGGCGCGCTCACCAGGCTCACCGACGCCAGGGACGTCACCCCCGAGTTTACCAGCCTGGTGCGCAAGTGGGTGGTGGTGACCCGTGCCGACGGGATCCACTTCGCGGTGCGGCTGACGCTGCCTGCGGGTTACCAACCGGGGACCCGGCTCCCGGCGATGTTGTGGCTCTACCCCTATGAGTACACCGATCAGGCGGGCTACGACCGCTCGCTGCGCACGGTCAACGTCAAACAGTTCACTGCTTCGCAGCCCCGCACCATCGAGTTCCTCGCCACCCAGGGCTACGCCGTGGCGAACTTCGATCCGCCCATCATCGGTGAGCAGGGCCGGATGAACGACAACTACGTCTCCGACCTGCGCATGAACCTCTACGCGATCATCGACGAGCTGGATCGCCAGGGCTACATCGACCGCAGCCGCCTGGCGATCGGCGGCCACAGCTACGGCGCGTTCAGCACGGTGAACGCGATGGTCCACACGCCCTTCTTCAAGGCGGGGATCGCGGGGGACGGCATGTACAACCGCACGCTCACGCCGACCGGCTTCCAGAGCGAGCGCCGTGACCTCTGGAGCGGGCAGAAGACCTACCTCGACATGTCGCCCATGCTCTACGCCGACA
>CAYNNS010000460.1:0-2219 GCA_964398345.1 uncultured Gemmatimonas sp.
TGACCGAGCGTTTAGCCAAGTCCCTCAGCAACCAACTTGCTCAGCTCAACGACCTGACCCTTCCTCAATTACTGGCTCAACGCGACCGGAAATACCGATCCATCGGAGCCGTCAACGGGCTTCCCGTCGCCACGAGATAAACACGCACCGCCGTAGACGCTCGATCACTTAGACGACTCCTCCGTGTGAATTCTTTTTGACTGTGGACCACGCTGCAGCCCCGGCGCCCGCCGATGGCCCGCGTGACCGCTGGCGGGAGCCGGCCCAGTGCCCGTCAGCCATTCGGCCACGAGCGCGATCGGTCGCTGCGTGGCGGAGAGGCCGATGCGCTGGAGCCGGCGGCCGGCGAGATGATCGAGCCGCTCGAGACTCAAGGCGAGGTGGGCGCCACGCCGGGTCTCGAGCACGGAGTGGATCTCGTCGATGATCACCGTGCGCGCGGTCGTGAGGATCGCGCGGCTGCGCTCGGCCGTGAGCAGGAGGTAGAGCGATTCCGGCGTGGTGACGAGGATGTGCGGTGGCGTCTTGAGCATCGCCAGCCGCTCGGCGGCGGTGGTGTCGCCGGAGCGCACCGCGGCGGTGAGGTGCGGCACCCCTAACCCGGCGGCTTCCGCCAGCCGACGGATTTCCCGCCGGGGCTCGGCGAGGTTCTTGTGGATGTCGGCGCTGAGCGCCTTGAGCGGCGAGACGTAGATCACCCGGACGGCGTCGCTCAGACCCCCCGCGAGCGATTCGACGAGCAGGTCGTCGATGGCGCTCAGAAAAGCCGCGAGCGTCTTGCCCGAACCGGTGGGCGCCGCGATCAGCGTGTCGCGTCCCGCCCGGATCGCCTCCCAGCCCTTGCGCTGCGCCGCGGTCGGCTCACCAATTCGCTCGCCGAACCACCGGGCAATGACCGGATGAAAGCCCTGCAGTGGCATGGGCTGAAGATAAGGGACGGGAAGGGCTCTTCGCTTTCGTTGCGCCGGCCCAACGAGTCGCCGTTGGGAACCGCTCCACCTGCATGAGTCTGCAGTGCCTCCGAGCTTGGCCAATGGCAAAAGGTTACGTCAAACCGTCCAAAAATTGGCGTCTTATGATAGCTCTATCTTATTGTCGGCACAGTGGTTGCGAAATATCATGACCAGAACTAACACACGTCCCCAAACTTGGCGCGGAGAAAACTCAGCAATGCGGCGACCCCGGCTCTTCCTCAATACTGTGCTCGGCGTGACGATTCTCGCCGCGGCGTGCACCGGAGCGGAGACGCTCCCCAATGAACCGAGTGCGCCGAATTACTTGTTGGGCGGCCTCGATGCGGTGCTGCTCAATTGTTCCTCCTTGCTGTATTCGTCGAGCAGCGCGACGATCGGGAGTCAGGGCGGCGTCCTCAACGTGGGACCCCACGTCCTTGTCGTTGCCCCGAACGCGCTGAGCCAGCCCGTCACGATCACGGCCGAAGTGATTCCGGGGTCCGTCAACTCGGTGCGCTTCTCTCCTGAGGGCCTGCACTTCAATGGCAGCGGCACCACGCTCACCATGAGCTACAGCAATTGCTCGGGCCTGGGGATGTTACTGCCGAAGAAGGTGGCCTACACCAGCGAGCTGCTCTCGATTCTCCAGATCCTGAGCTCGGTCGATCTGAGTGGTCAGCACAAGGTCGTGGGCCAGCTGCAGCACTTCTCCCGCTACGCGGTGGCGTACTAGCGGCTGGACCGCAGTCGCCACGCCGGCAGGGTGGCCAGCCAGGAGTAGGGGTCGATGGAGAGCCCCGAGATGCGTGTGGCAGCCCCGGCCACATTGGTCGGGGTGTACAACCAGATCGCCGGCACGTCGGCATTGAGTGTATCCAGCGCTTCCCGCCAGGCGGCGCGGGCGGTTGCCGGCGCACCGCGCAGCGCGGCGGCCCGGCGGAAGAGCGAGTCGAACGCCGGGTTACTGTAGTGGCAGTAGTTGAGCACCCCGATCCCCGCGCTGGTCCATTGCGGCCCCAGACCCTTGGGACTCGGCTCGTCGAGCCAGGCGCCGACGAAGCTGTCGAACGTGCCGGTGCGGAGCCGTTGCTGAAAGACCGGGAAGTCGACGCTGGTTACGCTGGCCCGGACCCCGACCCGCCGCCACATCTCCTGAATCACCTGGGCAAGGTTGCGCCGCGCCGCGCTGGTGCCGGGAACCAGAATGTCCAGCGCGAGCCCGCGGTGCTGCCGCAGGACCGCCGCCGCCGCGGCACTATCGTAGCC
>CAYNNS010000461.1:0-2201 GCA_964398345.1 uncultured Gemmatimonas sp.
CCCTGCACTTCCACAAAGTCACTCGGCGCCCGCATCACGACGTTGGCGTCGACCGCTGCGTCCTTGTCCTCGAGGTAGGCGAGGTCGAGCCGCACCTCGCCTTCGACGATGCCCACGGAAACGGCCGCGACCAGGCTTCCGAAGGGCGACGCGATGCCCGTGCGGCTCGCCAGCCAGTCGCAGGCATCGGCCAGGGCAACGCACGCGCCGGTGATGGCGGCGGTTCGGGTGCCACCGTCGGCCTGGAGCACGTCGCAGTCGATGCGGATAGTGTATTCCCCGAAGGCCATGGTACCCATGGCGGCCCGGAGCGAGCGACCGATGAGCCGCTGGATTTCGGAGGTGCGTCCGCCAGGCCCGGTGCGCTCGCGGGCAGTCCGCTCGCTCGTGGCGCGGGGCAGCATGGAGTACTCCGCGGTCACCCAGCCCTCACCGCTGCCCTTCTTGAACCCCGGGACCCCGGGCTCGACGCTCGCGGTACAGTGCACCAGGGTGCCTCCTGCGCGAATCAGGCAGGAGCCCTCGGCATAGGGATTGGCGCCGCGCTCGAGCGCGAGCGGCCGCAGTGCATCGGACGCGCGGCCGTCAGGTCGCGGCATGACAGCGCTCGACGAGGGCCGTGCTGGAGTAACCCGGGAGCAACGGCACCAGCACGACGCGGCCACCCGCCGCCTTCACCAGCTCGGCGCCGACAATGGCGTGATAGGCGTAGTCGCCGCCTTTGACCAGCACCTCGGGCTTGAGGACGGCAATCAGGACCTCGGGCGTCGCTTCGTCGAAGTGGACGACACAATCGACCGCGGCGAGCCCCGCCACCACCCGGGCGCGGGCCCGCTCGTCCGCGATGGGCCGGCCGGGCCCCTTGGCCAGCGCCCGCGCCGACCGGTCGGTGTTGACCGCCACGACCAGGGCGTCGCCGAGGGCCCGGGCGGCCTCGAGATACTCGACGTGGCCGGGGTGCAGCAGGTCGAACACGCCGTTGGTAAAGACGAGGCTGCCGACCCCCTGACGCCAGGCAAGGGCGGCGTCTCGGTCCCGCAGCTTGGCGACGGAGGAGGCCATCCGGGTTATTGCCGGACGTCGACGTGCGGCTTCAGCGTGATCAGCTTGTGCTGAAAGGGCAGCTCGATGACGACCTGGTACTGGGTGCGGATGGTGACGGTGGGCGGGAACTCGATACGACGGATGATGAAGCGCTGCGCCTCCGCGGGCAGGTCCATGTCGCGGGCGATGCCGGCGAGGTGGCGCTTGATGGTTTCGTCGCTCCGGTTTCCCGCGAACCGAGCGCTGGTTTCCATCTCGTCGCGGAGCCGGTAGTACTTCCAGTAGACCCGGCCGACCCCGAGGGCGTAATAGAGCACGACCGCGGCAATGAGGAGCGAAAAGAGACAGCCGAGGGTACTGACGCCGCGCCGGCCACGGGTCACCACTGCGACCGCGCCCCTTCGACGATGTCGTTGATCAGCCGGTCGATCGCCGTCTTGCGCCCGCCGGCCTCCTTCTCGCTCCGGGTGTCGTAGTCTCCCTGGACGACAAGCCCCTGCTTCTCCCAGAGCACCTTGCCTTCCTTCTGATTGAAGATGCGCACGTTCAGGGTGATCTGGACCATGCGCTTGGTGACCTCGACGTTGCGGCTCTGCGGCTGGCCTACCGGCGCCTGCTCGCCCGTGAAGGTGAGCGGCAGGTCGGGGTCGTAACGCTGGATGCTGCCCTTTACCACCGCGTCGGCCTGGTCCTCGCCCGCCGGCCGCAGGCCAAGGCGATCCTCCACCGCTTCCCGAACGGCGCGGGTTACCTCCTGGGTCAGGATCGGCTCGGGCGTGAGATTCTCAAAGGGCAGCACCGCGACGGTCTTCACGCTCGAGGGCAAGCCGCCGCCGCTGAAACCGTATTTCCAGAGGCAGCCGCCCGAAAGCGTGCTAGCGATCAGCAGGAGCGGGACGAGTCCAGGTATCCGGCGCAAAGGGTCGGGCTTTCACATTCTGATAAAAGGTCAAGTCGAGCCGGGACGCAGGCTGGGGGACAATCAGCCGGGAGCTCATCGGGAGACCGTCGGGACCGAATTTCGTCTCGACCCGGCCCAGCCGCTGTCCGCCCTGGCGCACTTCCGCGATGAGCCGGGACACCGCCCCGTTTTCGCGAATGTACTCCACAGTATCCTGCCCCCCCGAGAATTGCCAGGCAGTGAGCGTGCCATCGGC
>CAYNNS010000462.1:0-2189 GCA_964398345.1 uncultured Gemmatimonas sp.
AACGGCGTTCGCGATACGGCGGAACGTTACTACGGCATGGGCAGCGAGCTGGGTAACAAGGAGCCGGAGCCGCGAACGCATCCCCGGAGCCTCTGGGATTTCCGGCTCGCGCACGCGCTGGCCCGGCTGGCGGCGCGACGTGGGGACGCGAAAGAGGCGCAAAGCCAGATGGAAGCGGCGCGGCGCGCGCTCGACAGCGACTCGGCGATGGCGAGCGGGCAGGAACGCTTCTTTCCGTATCTCGTGGGTTATGTGGCGCTGTACCTGGGCGACTTCAAGAGGGCGGAGACCGAGCTGATCCGCGGGCTCGCGCTCCGGGGCAACCAGAACGACCCCTTCCAGAACTTTCTGCTGGCGAGGACTTACGAGCAGATGGGCTTGCTGCTCAAGGCGACGGCGCAGTACCAGCGCGCCTACGACCTGGCCACAGGGCATAACCCGCCTTCGGCGTTCGTGCGCCGCATCGCTCGCCGGAAGCTGATGCCTTAAGGCTTTCGCAGGGCGCAGAGCGCCTGACTGAGCGGGGGCAGCCCGGCCGCGTCGCGCCGGAGGTCCACGTGCGCGTAGTCCTCGGTCGGCGCCGGAACGCGGGTGACTCTTCCCCCGGCATCCTGCTCCACGATCTGGCTGGCATAGAGCTGCTTGCGGCCGTTTCTCAGCCGCAAGCGATCCTCGAGCACGGCGACGTCGGCCGGGCCGGCTTCGCCGGGGCCCGCTTCCATCAGGCGGTGCATCGCGGTGCCGGCGAGCGCACTGTCCCCCGAGGCAATGAGCCAGGCGGCGTGCACCCCCGCCGATCCCACCAGACTCCGCACCGGCCATCGGCGATTGCGGGCGAGGTCGCGCAGCCGGACCCGCATCTGCTCCAGAGCCGCCCGCGCGTCCTCCGGGAGAGACTCCGCCGCACCGGCGACTTCCACGCCGAGCTGCACCGGGAATCCCGCGGCGGGCGCGGGAGCGATCCGCGCCGCGACCGCGAGCAGACCGGTCCGCAGCGTATCGTCACTCCAGTCGTGCCGCGTGTCGAGCGCCCACCAGGCGCGCTGGCGACCAAACCAGTCGAGGGTACTGTCGGGCGGCGTGCAGGATTTCGGCTTGGGCTTGGGCTTGGCCTGAGCGGACAGGGCGGTCGAGGCGGTCAGGGCGGTCAGGGCGGTCAGGGCGGTCAACAGCAGCACTAACCCGCGCAGCGGGGCGGCTTTCATGGGGCGCTCGGCGTGACCACGAAGTCCTTGAACTCCACCATGCTGTCGGTCTTGGACCAGAGCCCCACCTTGCCCGAGACCGGTTCCTTCAGCGTGTAGTCCAGCACGCTCTTGCCATCCAGAAAACCGGTGAGCGCCGTGCCGTGGACCGCGATCTTGAGCTCGTGCCAGGTGCCCAGCTCCAGCGGAAAGTCGCCGGTGGCGCGCTTGACGAAGGTCCGCTTGCCGTTGTTGAAGGTCCAGAGCACGACGTTGTCCTCGGTGCCGTTGAAACGCACCGTCAGATAATCGCCGTTGGGTTTGACGTTGAAGAGGATCCCGGCGCAGCGGTCGAGGGTGCCGCCGATCAGCATGAAACGCAGCGCGATGTCGCCGTTCTGAAAGTTGTCGACGTCCTTGAAGACCGCGATGGGGAAATACGCGAAGGCCTGGACGCTCTCGATGAACTCTTCGTGCTCCTTGCCGTAGAGCGCGCGGGCCTTGTCGGCGAGACCGCCGGCGGGCTGGCCCTTTTTCCAGGCGCGGCCGTCGACGAAGACCACCTTGTCCTTGCCTTCCTGCGCCACGGTCCAGTGCCCCACCATCGGGAGGAACAGCTTCGGCTCGCGGCCGACGACTTCGGTACCGAGCCTGGCGGTGACCGCAGCCGGCGTCTGGGCGGCGAGGGCGAGGGGAGCGCCGAGGGCAGCGGAGAGCAGAGCGGGGACTCGCATCACACATCCTCGAACATGAATGTTACCTGAAAAACCTGCGGCGCAGGAGCATACCCGCTGCGAGGGCGAGAGGCCAGCCCAGGAAACAGAGGAGGGCGGCGCCCGCGGGCCGCCGGTGGAGCGGATAGCCGGGATACTCGGGACCCGTCTCGGCGGGCGGCGTGATTCCGGCCAGTCGGAAGAGGGTTTCCAGCACGATCGGCGGGCTGGTGGAGCGGCTCATCTCGCGGCGGTTGCCGAGGTGATACCAGACCTGGCCGGAGTCGCCGCC
>CAYNNS010000463.1:0-2173 GCA_964398345.1 uncultured Gemmatimonas sp.
TCGATCGCAAAGGCCAGCTCTACCTCGACGCGCACAAGTATCCCGAAGACCAGCTGCTCGAAGCCGCGCTCGACTCGGGCGCGGAAGACTTCGTGAAGGAAGGGGAGCAGTACACGGTCACGACGTCGCCGGGGACGTTTCACGCGGTCCAGGATGCGCTGCAATCCCGCGGTTACAAGCCGGAATCGGCCGAGCTCGCGATGGTGCCGAAAAGCGCCGTCAAGGTCGAGGGCGCCGAGGCCAGCAAGCTTCTCAAGCTGATGGAGGTGCTCGAGGAGCTGGATGACGTTTCCAAAGTCTTCTCCAACTTCGATATCGACGCGGCCACGCTCGCGGAGGCCGGAGCCTGAGCCCCATCCCCGCGCCCCGGTGAGGGTGCTGGGGATCGACCCGGGCACCGCGACCGTCGGCTACGGGGTCGTCGAGCGCTCGAGCAGCCCGGGCCGCGCGGCGCGCCTGGTCGAGTGCGGCGTGCTGCGCACCCGTCCGAAAGAGGCGCTGGCGCAACGGCTGGCCGTGATTCACGAGGGGCTCAAGGAGCTGATCGCCCGGCATCGTCCCGACGTGCTGGCGGTGGAGGACATCTTCTACGCCACGAATGTGCGGACCACCGTCGTGCTGGG
Source organism: uncultured Gemmatimonas sp. (assembly GCA_964398345.1). Lineage (GTDB taxonomy): Bacteria > Gemmatimonadota > Gemmatimonadetes > Gemmatimonadales > GWC2-71-9 > JABFSM01. Next base: position 624 of record CAYNNS010000463.1, read on the forward strand.
GCACGCCCGCGGCGTGATTCTCCTCGCGGGAGCGGAGGCGGGCCTGGTGCTCGCGGAATACTCCCCTGCCCTCGTCAAGAAAACCGTGGTGGGGCGCGGCGCCGCACTCAAGCCGCAGGTCGGCTACATGGTCGCCAAACTGCTCCAGCTCAGCGCCGTTCCGAAGCCGGCCGACGCCGCGGACGCGGTGGCGGTCGCGCTGACGCACCTGCTGACCGGGTTCCACCGGAACGGACGATGATCGCCACGCTGAGCGGCGTGCTCGCCGAACGCGGGGGGGAGACCGTGGTGATCCAGACCGATGGCGGCGTCGGTTACGCCGTCGCGGTGCCGCTCGGCGTGTTCGAACGCCTGCCGGCGCGGGGCTCGCGCTGCGCCCTGTTCACCGAGCTGGTGATTCGTGAGGATGCCTGGACCCTCTTCGGCTTCGATACCGCCCAGGAGCGCGCCATCTTCCAGCGGCTGCTCACCGCGAGCGGCCTGGGCCCCCGCCTCGCCCTGGCGATCCTGTCGACGCTGGGGCCGGAGCGCGCGGTCCGCAGCATCCAGGGCAAAGACGTCGCCGCGCTGAGCACCGTGAGCGGGATCGGGAAGAAGCGCGCGGAGAAGCTGATCGTCGAGCTGTCGGACCGCTTCACCGATCTCGCCGTCGCGCCCGCCGCGGGCCCGGGCCGCGTGTCGGACGAGGCGGTCCGCGCGCTCACAGCCCTGGGCTATTCTCCAGCGGTGGCCGATGACGCGGTGCGCGCCGCGCTCGCCGCAGGCAACGACGATGGTGTCGAGGCCCTGGTGCGGCGCGCCTTGCAGCAGGTCCTCGCACCACGAGGAGGGGGAACACGCCGATGATCGCCGTTTCGACCAGTCCGCATGCGACCGCCGAGTGGCAGTGCACCCGCTGCGGCAGCACCAACCGGAAGTTCGTGGCTCTCACCCAAGCGCGAACTCTGGACCGTTGCGTGTCCTGCCACGCCAGGCACGAAATCACCCGCGGTGCCCGGCCGGTGCGCTGGGAGGCGAAACCGCAGTGACCGGTGACAGGTTACCGGTAACCCGTGACGGTGTGCGATGACACGCCTGGAGATCACCACTCCGTCTGCCCTTCCCGAGGAAGGGGGCGCGGAAGCCGCGCTGCGCCCTTCGCGGCTCGACGAGTTCGTGGGCCAGGAGGCCGTGAAGAGCTCGCTGCAGATTGCCATCGACGCGGCCAAGGCCCGCGGCGACTCACTCGACCACGTGCTCTTCTTCGGTCCTCCAGGACTCGGCAAGACCACACTCGCGGCGCTGCTCGCCAGGGAGATGGGGGTGCAGCTCCGCACCTCCTCGGGTCCGGTGCTCGAAAAGCCGGGTGACCTGGTGGGATTGCTCACGGGACTCGCGAGCGGGGACGTCCTGTTCATCGACGAAATCCACCGCTTGCGCCCCCAGCTCGAGGAGTTTCTCTATCCCGCGATGGAAGATTTCCGGGTGGACGTGGGGATCGCCGACGGTCCCAACGCGCAGACCATCCCGATGAGCATCGAGCGCTTAACGCTGGTCGGTGCGACGACCCC
>CAYNNS010000464.1:0-2172 GCA_964398345.1 uncultured Gemmatimonas sp.
ATGCCGCTGATTCTGGTGGCGACGTCGCGGCCGTCGCGTTTGCGCTGGCCCGCGACGACCACGGCGACGCTCTACGTGCTGATTGTTCTGCTGCTGATCTGGGCGCTGGAGCTCACCCCCGCGACGCCGAAGCTCGCCCCGATCTACAACCCGGTGACGCGGATGGTGCCGCCGCCGTTTCCGCTCCTGCTGATCGCTCCGGCCATCGCGGTGGACCTCTTGCTTCACCGCTTTCGGGGCAGCGACTGGGTGCGGGCACCACTGCTCGGAGTTGCGTTCGTGGCCCTGATGTTCCTTGCGCACTGGTGGTGGGCGGAGTTCCTGCTGTCGCCGCACTCGCGGAATTTCCTCTTCGGTGCCGATCATTGGGACTACTCCGCCAAGTTGGGAGACTGGCGTTACCAGTTCTGGGACTTGCAGGCAGGGGTCGGCATCCCCTTCGAGGGCCTGGCCGTCGCGATGCTGATCGCATTGGCGACATCGAGGATCGGACTCTGGGTCGGGTCGGGAATGGCGAAGGTGCAGCGATGATCCGCCGGCTCGGCCGACTCGCTCTCCCCACCGCGCTGCTGCTCTTCTGCTCGGCCCACGTGGGCAGTCCGGATGCCTGGTACGAAGGACCCGCCGGGCCCTACCGCGTGTTAGTGCACGTTGCGGCCCCGCCGGTGGTGCCCGGCATCGCGGTCATCAGCGTGCAGCTGGCGCCGGGCGACACGGCGGGCATGCGGGTTACCGCGCTCGTGAATCATTACGACACCGAAGGCAACCCGCCGCCTCCCGACCAGGCAGTCCCGGTCCCCGAAAGCCCCGGCTGGTATCGCACTCGGCTCTGGGTCATGGAATCGGGCTCCAACAGCGTGCGCGTCGAGCTTACGGGACCTCGCGGTACCGGCTCGGTCCTTGTGCCGCTCCCCGCCGTCGCCTCCCGGCGGCTGGGTTTTCCCCGTGGGCTCGCCGTATTACTCATCGGGCTCGGCGCCGTACTGCTCGCGGGCTTGCTGACCTTCGTCGGCGCGGCGGTGCGGGAAAGCGTGTTGCCCCCCGGCGAGCAACCCGATCAGAAACACCGCCGCCGAGCCCGGTTCGCCATGGGGCGGACCCTGCTGCTGGTGTCGGCAGCCCTGGGCGCGTGGACCATCTGGTGGCGCTCGGCCGATCGCCACTTTGCCCGCACTCTGTTTCGCCCGCTTCCCGTTTCCGTGGACGCCGACTCATCGCGGCTGAGGCTCCGCATCACAGACTCCGTCTGGCTCAACCGCAACAACTTCACCTGGTTCATGGCGCGCCGGCTGCCCGCTCCCGATGATCTCGTCGAGGATCACGGCAAGCTGATGCATCTCTTCCTGGTTGGCCGAGGCGATCGGCCGGCCTTCGCGCACCTGCATCCCGTAACCCGCGACAGCAACCTCTTCGAGTCGCGCTTGCCGCCGCTTCCTGCCGGGCAGTATGCGGTCTTTGCCGACGTCGTGTTCACGACGGGATTCACCGAGACGCTGACTTCGACGATCGCGTTGCCGAGCCCCGGTGGGAACTGGGAGCGTACTGATCCGGATGACTCCTACACTGAGGCACAGAGTACAGGCTCCCGACAGGTAACCCTCGAGGACGGGAGCACACTCACCTGGCTCCGAGCGGACAGTGTCGTAGTGGTTGGAGAGGAAGCCGGGTTGCGGTTCGTCGTCGGTACGCCGTCAGGAAAGCCCGCCGAGCTGGAGCCATATCTCGGCATGGCTGGCCACGCGGCCGTGGTTCGCTCGGATGACTCGGTGTTCATCCATTTGCATCCGCTGGGCACGATCTCGCTGGCAGCACAGGCGGCCCTTCAGAAGGGTGCCCAAATCATGGCGATGGCGCCTGCGGTTTCCGATACGCTCTACTTCCCCTACGCCTTTCCCCAGCCGGGCCACTACACGGTTTGGGTCCAGATCAGACGAGGCGGGCGCGTCCTCACGGTGGCATTCGCGATCACCGCTATCGAGGCCGGGCGGATTCACTAGGGAAAGCCGAAGTCACGGTAGCCGCCTCGCGTCTCGCCAAACTCCTTATCGTTCAATAGGTTTAGTCGATCCTCCTGAATCAGAGCCATGGATTCGGTTCCCGTCGACCGAGGGACAGTAACGCGGATCCTCGAGCGGGCCCAGGCCGGCGATCGCAAGGCGCTGGACCAGCTCT
>CAYNNS010000465.1:0-2154 GCA_964398345.1 uncultured Gemmatimonas sp.
GGCGCCGCTTGTACGCTTAGGCCGCCAGCGGGGGCAGGAAAGGGCGGTCCCGGGAGGGGGGCGGATGACGGGGGTGGCGAGGGAAGTCATCGGTCCAAAGATAGTTCCAACGCCGAGGGCCCTGGGGGTATCCAGATCCTGAATCCTGCTACTTGCCGGCCCCGTACGGTCGGCCTTGAACCTCAGGAGGCAGTCCCGATGCTCGCCACCCTGCTCACCCTCGGCACGCTAGGCGCCGCTCCGAGCCCCACCGCCCGGAGCTCCGATTTCAACTGGCACAAGGCGCTCGCCGCAGGTAAGACCATCGAAATCGTGGGGCTGAACGGCTCGATCGACGCCTCCGGCACCAGCGGCTCCGAGGTTGAGGTTTCCGCGATCAAACGCGGTCGCAAGAGCGATCCGGAAAGCGTGCGGATCGACGTCGTCGAGCATGAGAACGGGGTCACGATCTGCGCCGTCTACCCCACTCCCCGGGGCTCCGAGGAAAACGAATGCCGGGCGGATGGCAAGGGCCGCATGAACACTCGGAACAACGACGTCGAGGTCACCTGGACCCTGAAAGTCCCGCGCGGGGTGCGCTTCACGGGGCGCACCGTGAATGGCAACGTGGTCGGCGAGGGCCTGACCGCGATCGCGCGAGCCTACACCGTCAACGGCTTTATCACCCTGGAAACCTCGTCCTGGGCGACGGCGACCACCGTGAACGGCTCGATCACTGCCAGCATGGGCCGCACCGATTGGACCGGCGACCAGGAGTTCTCGACCGTGAACGGCGGCATTACGCTCAACCTCCCCGCCGAGGCGAGCGTGGACGTCGATGCCTCAACGGTGAACGGCGGCATGTCCACGGAATTCCCGCTGACGATCAAAGGTCGCTGGGGACCCCGTCGCATGAGCGGTGTCATTGGACAAGGGGGCCGAAGCCTGAGCCTGAGTACGGTCAACGGAGGGCTCGAGCTCAAGAAGCGGGGGTAGTGGGCCGGCTTGTACCGCCTTAACCGCCGACTCGCCAGGAGGCGTCTTGCCCCTCCGGCGCTCCGCGCGCATACTTACTCGTCGGTCCGCTAAGCCGTAGTGTCAACTTCACATGCCTGACCTCCGCGCCGAGTGTCGAAAGCACACGGCGCGAGGAAGCCATCTTCCAACTGCAAGCAGGACAATGACGTCGACGCGGGGTTACGTGGCACGACCCCTGCCCCGATAGCAGCACGTTGCTCCGCTTGGGAATTCACACTCGCGAGGACCGCTCTCCATGACCATCGCAGCGCTTCGCCGCCTCACCCGTCAGCCGCTGCTCGCAGCGGGATTGCTCGCTGCCTTCGCGGGTACGCTCGCGGCACAGGGTATCGTCACGGGCCGACTGTCCGACGTCGCCAACGGCGCCGCCCTGGTCGGTGCCCGTCTCGTGATCCTTGGCACCAGTCTCACCACGACGACGACCAATGATGGGCGCTTTCGCCTCACCGGCGTCCCGGTGGGGGCCCAACAGATCCGCGCCTCCCAGATCGGCTACGCCTCGGCCACCAAGTCCGTCACGGTCCAGGACCAGGGCTCGGTCACCGTCGACTTTGCGCTGGTGCTGACCCCCTACTCCCTCGACGAGGTGGTGGTCACCGCCACGGGCGATCTGGCCAAGCGCGAAGTCGGCAACGCGGTGTCGACCGTGGACGTGAGCGCCTTGGTTACCACCTCGGCGATCGCGAACATGAACGACCTGCTGGTCGGCAAGGCGCCCGGCGTCTCGGTGCTACCGGGCAACCTGACCGGCTCGGGCGCGCGGGTTCGGATCCGCGGAGCGTCCTCACTGTCGCTCTCCAACGAGCCGATCTACGTCGTCGACGGCATTCGCGTGGCGAGCGCCATCAACTCGTCGGCGATCGGCATCGGCGGCACGAATCCGAGCCGGGTCAACGATCTCAATCCCCAGGACATCGAGTCGATCGACGTCGTGAAGGGTCCCTCGGCGGCCACCCTTTACGGCACCGACGCCGCCAACGGCGTGATTGTGATCAAGACCAAGCGCGGCCGCGCCGGCAAGCCGGTTTGGAACCTCTCGGTGGAGCAGGGCGGCGTCTACGATCGCAACAAGTATCCGCTCAACTGGAGGGCCTGGACCGCGGGCTCCGGCACGTCCAGCACGACCAACACGGTTCA
>CAYNNS010000466.1:0-2135 GCA_964398345.1 uncultured Gemmatimonas sp.
CGGTCTTTCAGGGAGGGCTGTTTGAAACCGGGGGTTTGCGCTGCGTAGTTTTCCGGCGTGGCCGGATAGGTGACGTCTTTCAGGTAGTCCATCTGGGCGACGGTGAGCAGCCTACCCGTCGAGGCCGGGTTCCCGACCACGAACACCAGCTCGCCATCGCCGGCGCCGGCAGTGCTCCACTTGAGGAAGTGGGTGGCATGGAGCGGTGCGTTGTTCTCGTAGATCCGTACCAGGGAGACGTCGAGGTCGTAGCGCGGATAGGTGAAATTGTCGGGATCGCCGCCGTAGAAGCTCGCCGCTTCCTCAGGGGCCATCACCAGACGCAGATCGGTGTAGCGACGATAGCGGTAAAGTGAATACTGCCCGCCCTGATAGAACGTGACGACCTCGCAGCGCAGGCCGCTGCTCTGGCCGCACTCCTGCTCGATCAGGGCGATCGCCGAGTCGCGCTGGGCCACCTTCGCCGCGGAGCTGGTGGCCGACACCGCCTTGCGGACTCGCTCGGTGACGTCTTCGATCGACTGCAGCTGATCGGCCGTCATACCGGGGCACTTTCGCTCGTCCGCCTCTGCCTTCGCGACGAAGCCCAGCTCCTGGTAGTTGCTGTCCGGAGTCGACACCGCGGTGATGCAGGCGCGGGCGCAGTGATGGTTGGTCATTACCAGGCCGTGCTCCGATACGATCGATGCGGAGCAGCCGGGTATCCGAACCGCGGAGAGCCGCACGTGCTCGAGCCAGAGCGGGTCGGCGTCGAAGCCGTACTGGGCCTTCCAGTAGGAGAGCGGCGGCGCGTCGAACGTCCACATTGTGCCGAATTCCTTCACGAACCCGGTCGGTGCGGCCGCGTTCGCGGGGGCCGCAGTCTGGGCGGCCGCGCTGCTCAGCGCCACGAGACCGGACAGCAGGATCTGGAACACGCGCTTCATAGCCATACGTTTCTCGGTGAAAGAGTCGCAGTCGTCCTCAGGGCTCCCGGAGGGGAACCTTGCGGTATTTGTCCCGCAGCTCCGTCTCGCGGGTTACCAGCGACACCGGCTGGCCCTTGATGTACACCCGTTCGGCGGCGCTGGCAAAATCGAAGGGATCGCCCGACCAGATGACCAGGTTGGCCTGCTTCCCGGCTTCGAGCGTCCCGTAGTCGGTGAGACCAAAGGCGGCAGCAGGCGCCTGGGTGATCGCCGCGAGGGCGTCGTCCCAGCTCATGCCGTTGCGCACCGCGTTCCCCGCGGCGTAGCGGAGGTTGCGCTCGCCCCCCGGGTCACCCTGGGCGATGATCACCTTGACTCCCGCCTGCCGGAGCAGGGTGGGATTGTCGAGCCGGGCGCCCAGCCCATCGAAGCTCGGAATGTCGTGCAGCGGTTCCAGCGCGACCGGCACGCCCGCCGCGGCGATCTCCTTGGCGACTTTCCAGCCTTCCACCGCGCTGAAGAGCACCAGTTTGAGCTTGTAGTCGCGCGCCAGCTTGAGTGCGCTCTCGATGTCCATCCGCCGGTTGGCGGTGACCAAGACCGGCTCGGCGCCCCGCAGCACGGGAAGCAGGGCCTCGAGCTCGCGGGCCGGGGCGGAGAGCGGCTGAATCGCGGCCCGCTGGAAGTCCGCTTTTCGGCGGGAGTATTCGAGCGCATCGTCGAAGAGGCGGCGGACCCGGCTGAGCGCGCCGGCCCGGCTGCCACCGCCGGCCGATTTGCTGCCGCTGCTGAGGTCGAGCAGCAGGGCGGCGTCGCGGCGGATCAGCATGTCTTCGACGCGCTCCCCGGCGAAGCTGACGGCCGGGGCCTGGCCCGCAAAAAAGGAACCGTTGGGCAAGAGTAACCCGCCGGTGATGCCGCCGGTGCGTGCGATCGGGATCGTGAACGCCCCAGGATCGATTGCGTCTGCCGGATTGAAGGAAGGGTTCACATCGCCCTGCACGCTCCCCTCACCCTCGCCGCCGATCCCGGCGACGCCCAGCCCCGCGTTGGCGTTGACATGGATCAGGCCGGGGGTGACCCACTTGCCGCTCGCATCGACCCGTTCCGCCCCCGCCGGCACGGCGACGTTGCTACCGACCGCGACAATCTTGCCGACGCGACTCAGTAGGGTGGCGTTGGGGAGTTTCGGTCCCGAGACCGGGTACACGGTTCCGCCGGTAATCC
>CAYNNS010000467.1:0-2116 GCA_964398345.1 uncultured Gemmatimonas sp.
CGCGCTGCCGGACGCCGCCGCGCTGTTGCGGCTGCTGGCGCATGCCGGCTTCACGACGCGCAGCGAAGTGAGCGAGGTATCGGGTCGCGGCGTCGGGATCGACGCGGTCCTGACGCGAGTCCGCTCCCTGGGCGGGCGCATGGAGCTCAAGACGGCGCCGGGCCGCGGTACCACGTTCGTGATGCACATCCCGGTAACCCGCGCGATCGTGCGCGCCCTCATCGTCGGGGCCGGCTCGGAGCGCTACGCCATTCCTTTCGCAGTGCTCGCCGAAGCCTCGGTTCACGATGCCGCGGAGGCCGAGGTTAGCTTACGGGGTGCGCCGCTGCTGACCGTCGATCTGCGCGCCCTGCTCGGGTTCCCGGGCGAAGCCCGCCGCCGGCGCCCGGTCGTCGTGCTCGAATTCGGCGGGCGGCGCACCGCGCTCGTCGTGGACCGTCTGCTGGGACAGCAGGATGTCGTCGTCGAACAGTTCGCCGCCCCGGTCGGCCTGCCCGCCTGGGTGGGCGGCGTGACCATCATGCCCGACGGGTCACCGGCGCTGATTCTCGATCCGGCCGGTCTCTTTTAGCGGAGTAGCCCGATGGTGAGCTTGCGGACGCTCTCGGATCTGGAGCGCGATGCCTTGCGGGAGGTCGCCAACATCGGGGCCGGCCACGCGGCGACCGCCCTCTCGCAGATGACCGGCAGCAAGATCATGATCAGCGTGCCGGAAGTCAGCATTCGCGCCCTGGAAGAAGTCGCCACGCTGGTCGGCCCGCCCGATACCGTGATCGCCGGCGTGCTCATGCACGTCATGGGCGATTTCACCGGCCGCACCCTGGTGGTGCTGGGCGAGCACTCCGCGCGCTCGCTCTGCACCCTGCTGCTGCGCCGGCCGCCTCCGGCGCCGACCGGCTTCGATGCGATGCAGCAGTCGACCATCAAGGAAACCGGAAACATTCTCTGTTCGGCGTACCTCAACGCCCTCTCCGATTTTCTCGGGATGATGCTGCTGCCGTCGGTGCCGTCCCTGGTCGTCGATCTCGCCGGCGCCGTGCTCACCACCGCCTACCTCAATTTCGGTCACGATCGCGACACGGTCTTCTGCGTCGAGACGACCTTCCGGATCGAGGGCTCGAACGAGGCGCTCACCGGGCAATTCCTGCTGCTGCCCGATCCGCCGTCGCTGGCCGCGATCTTCGACGCGATCCGCATCGCCAGCTGACCCCATGCCGGCCGCTGCCCCCACCGGCCGGGACGCCGAAGCCCTCCGCTCGCTGGCCCGGCGCATCGATCCCTCTGATCCGGGTGCGCAGAACAATCTCGGAGTGCTCTATTACGAACGGGGCATGATCGCCGAGGCGATCACCGCCTTCGAGCACGCCCTCGAGCTCGACTCCGAGATGCGGGTCGCCCAGGACAACCTCGAGACCGTGCAGCGCGAGTCGGGGTACTTCGACACCCTGATCGCCCGGCTGCGCGAGCGGCTCACCCGCGACGCCCATCCTGCGCCCGCGCGGCTGGAGCTGGCGCGAGCCTACCTCGCGCTGGGCCAGCACGACCGCGCTGCGGAACAGTACGAAGAGCTGCTGCGGGGCAACCCCACCGACGCGACCGCGCTGCTCCAGCTCGGTGTCGTCGAGCAGGCACGCGGCCGGCAGGAGCGAGCCGCGGAATGGTTTCAGCGGGCCTGTGACGTGGACCCGAAGAGCTCGGTGGCGCGCTTCTACCTCGGGCGGGCCTTCTACAACAGCGGCGCCAACGACAAGGCTCTCGGGGTGCTGACCGAAGGGAGCGTGCTCAATCCCGAGCACGCCGAAGTGCAGTATCTGCTCGGCTTTCTCTATGGCGACATCGGCCAGCACGAGGCCGCTCGCGCGGCGACGCGCCGGGCCATCGCGCTCAATCCCAACCTCGCCACCGCGCAGCCCAACCTGCTGATCGGTGGCGTGCGCGGCGCGGCGCCGCGGCGTCCTCCCGGGGGTGCCGCGGGAACGCCCGGCGGCGAGGCGGGAGCGCTGCAGCCGCACCTGAGTCTCGCGGTGGCCTACCGGCGCCGCGGGGATCTGACCGAAGCGCTGCGCGAATACCGCCTGGGCCTGGAAGCGGGAGAGTCCGAAGCCACGGCACTCGA
>CAYNNS010000468.1:0-2112 GCA_964398345.1 uncultured Gemmatimonas sp.
CGATGACGCCGTCGCTGAACGCTTCGAGCCGGCCCTTGGTCACCGGAGTCTCACGGCAGCACGCTCTCGTAGATCCCGTTGAACAGCAGCTTGAAGGTGCCGTGGGGCTGGGCGCGCTGCAGGATCTCGGGAGCGTAGAGTAACACGCGGCCCCGGCCCACGCGGGCCTCCGCCGCGGCGAGGCCCCCCTCGAGGTATTGCTGGCCCCAGGCCCAGCCGCTCCGTAGCGGGCGCGCGCTGTCGTACCAGGCGATCGGGGTCACGCCGGTGGCACCGGCGGCGAGCTTCCAGGCCGGGCTGTCGTCGAAAAAGAAATCGGTGTGTTCGTGCATTCCCCACGCGGCCGACTGGGTGGTATCCACCCGGACCGAGAGCACCGAGCCGGGAATGAACAGCTTGGTGCGGGGCAGGGGCGTGCCATTCTCGACCAGCCGATTCTCGATGGGCAGCTTGAGGTAGGCCGCGAGATTGGTCGCCGATGTCCCGATCGCGATGATGGTGCCGCCGTTTTCGACGAAGCGTTTGAGCTGCGGCAGGGTCTGGTCGAGCGTGACGCGGCCGAACTGCCCGCGGTATTCGGCGGGAAGGTTGGGCGGCTCGGTGCTCAGAGCCTGGCCGCCACCGCCTCCTCCGCCCCCGGGCTCGCGCCCGGCGCCGGGAATCCCGCCCCCGACAAAGACCAGCACGTCGTACTTCGCGTTCAGGTTGCCTGCGTCGAGCTGGGGCGCGAAGACCCGCTCGAAAGGGAACTCGAACTGCTCGAAGATCCAGCGGTTCCAGCCCGCGTCGATAGAGCCGCCGTACTGGTCCCAGAGGCCGATGCGGGGCTGGCGCAGCTTGAGGAGGCTCGCGGCGGGGAGCGCCCGGCTCGCGACGAAGCTCACCCCCAGACTGTCGGCGGCCATGCGCAGCAGCGGCAAGGCAGCGGCGCTCGCGGCAATGGCAAAGCTCCCGGCCGGCCACGTGGCGGCGCCCTGGGGGAGCGGCGCCTTGAGGACGCTCACGTCCTGTCGGGCGCCGAGCAGCCGGTTCACGGCGATGTCGGCGTTGAGCACGCGGCGGTCGAGGAGGAAGCTCCGGGTATGAGGCGCCACGCTGCCCGGAGGCGGCGCCAGGTTCCAGGCGTGGACCGCTTCGAAGGGGCCGCTGAATCCCTCGAGCACGCGGTCGAACTGGACCCCCATCTGGAAGGCGAGCGTCCACCCCGCGATGTCGTAGGGCGGTGTCGGCGGGGCCCCGGGATACGGAAAGACATCCGGGTGCGCCTGCGGCTCGAACATGTCCATCACGTGGGGCCGGAAGGCCTGGGCGGTGAACACCACAAAGGATCCTGCTGGATAGCTCGTGCCGCCCACGCTGAAGGCGCTGGTCGCGCGCTCGACCGTGATGCCGGTCTCGAGCAGCGCGTTGACGAACTTGACCGCGGTGGGAAAATCGGGCTGATCGGAGGGGATCACGAAGCCGCGGGGGTCGCGCCGCTCGGGCCGGTGCAGCTCGGCCCAGATCGTCGAGTCGCGGGTCCGGGCGTCGCCGCCGGTCCCGACCGCCGCGGTGACCTCGGCGATGCGGCGCGGGTTAGCGGTCCAGGTGTCGCGGCTGCCGCGCGCGATCGACGCCTTGCCCATCGCGTAGATGTCGAAGAGCAGGTTCTCCCGCATCCGCGAGGCGTAATCCAGGACGGCGCGATCGAGCGTGATCGAGTACTCGATCGACTGGCGGAAGTGCCACTCGCCGGGGGCCACGGGCAGCGCGATGTCGCCGCCGGGAATCTGGCGCTGCGCGACGAAGGGAATCCGCATCGGCGTGGGACTCCCGATCATCTCGGTGAGCATCGCAATGGTGTTGTGGAAGGTTGCGGTGTTGCGGATGCCGCCGTTCCACCAGCCGTCGTAGTTGCCACCCGAGCGCATGGTCGCTCCGCCCTTGCCTTCGAGGGCGAGCCGCGTGTGCATCGCCGCGCCCAGCGACTGCAGGCCCAGGATCAGGACCGGGTCGAGGTTGAAGTTGTAGGGGTCGCGGAGCGGCGGGGAATACACCACAGTGCCCGCGGGACCGCTCTGATGGTGGTTGTAGAGAATCTGCGGGAACCACTGGTGGTAGAGCACGCGGTTG
>CAYNNS010000469.1:0-2089 GCA_964398345.1 uncultured Gemmatimonas sp.
ACGGCACCGCATCAAGTCAGCCGGCGCGTGGTACTTCCCCACGCTGCCGCATAAAGAGCGCCAGGGCAAACCTGGACCCGCCCGATCACTCGCCATGATCACATGGACAGGTCAGGTGCCGCATCCCTCGCGGCCTCCAGCATGCTCACAAAGACAGTCACGAGCGGGCGCGTCGCAGTGGTTCAAGCGATCCGCCAACTAAACCCGGATTCGCCAGATCACCCGCCATGATCACCTCGACTCCGCCACCTAGGCGCGGAAAGGACACGGTCTGATCACATCGCGGCGCGCCTCCGCCGACAACGAAGAAGCCCCGGTAGACGAGGCAATCGACCAAGAGTGCTTCATCAACCACTCCCAGGGGCTTCCATGTTGTCCTACCGTTCCGCGCTGCGGTTGTCCCGCAAGACCCTCAACTACGCGGCCGGGATCATCCGCCGCCACCGGGCCTCGATCGGGTCGCTGTGGCGGAAGCTGAACCCCGGGCGGCAGGCTCTGCTGGTCCTGGCCTACCTGCGCAAGGGCGAGACGTTCGCCGAGCTCGCGGCCGGGTTCGGGGTCGGTGTGACCACGGCCTGGAGGTACGTGAACGAGACGGTGGAGCTGCTGGCGGCCCGGGCGCCGAAGCTCCGCCGGGCGGTCCGGGACGCCGCGGTTCCCCAGCCTGATCCGCCAGGCTTGGCGGGCACCGAGCATCGGGCCGGTGAGCACCACTGCGAGCGCGCGCCCCGCCCCGATGAGCCGCGGCAGCCGCACCGTTCCGCCATAACCCGGGGTGATGCCGAGCTTCACTTCCGGCTGGCCGAATCGGGCGCTCTCTGCCGCGATGCGCAGGTGGCACGCCATGGCGAGCTCACAGCCGCCACCCAGCGCGAAGCCGTTCACCGCGGCGAGCACAGGTTTGCGGCTCTGTTCCAGCATCCGGAACACCCGGGAGCCTTCTTGCGACAGCCGCTCCGCTTCGGCGGGCCCGCAGGAGGCAAGCTCACCGATGTCGGCGCCCGCGACGAACGCCTTGGGTCCCGCGCCCGTCAGCATGACCGCGCGAATCTCGCCGTCGCTGTGAATCCGGCTCGCCAGCTCACCGAGCTCCTGGATGACGGCGTGGTTCAGGGCGTTGAGCTTGTCGGGCCGGTTGATGGTGACCAGCGCGATGCCGTCGCGTTGCTCGAGGAGGAGGGTGGAGAAGGGCATGGCTAGTGGTGAGTGGTGAGTGGTGAGGGGCAAAGATAAGCCGCAGATCCGGGAGGCGCGTACATTGTACCTCACACTCGCCACTCACCACTCCCTCCTACGTCCTCCATCCTCGCCCTCGACCAGGGCACCACGAGCTCCCGGGCTCTCGTCGTCCACCAGGACGGCACCGTGCTCGGCCGGGGACAGCAGGAGTTCCGCCAGTACTATCCCCGCCCCGGTTGGGTGGAGCACGATGCCGAAGAGCTGCTGAGCTCGACCTTCGGTGCCGCGCGCGCAGCGCTCGCAGCCGCGCGCGAGCGCCCCGTCGGCATCGGGATCACCAACCAGAGGGAGACTCTCGTGCTGTGGGAGCGGAAGTCGCTCCGGGCCGTGGCTCCCGCGATCGTCTGGCAGGACCGGCGCACCGCGGAGCGTTGCCGCGAACTGCGCGAGGCGGGTGCCGAGCCCGAGATCCGCGCGACCACCGGCCTCCTCCTCGATCCCTACTTTTCGGCGACCAAGCTGGAGTGGCTGCTGCAGAGCCCCGAGCTGCGCTTGCGCGCTCTGCGCGGCGAACTCGCCGCCGGCACGGTGGACAGCTGGCTCATCGCGCGGCTGACCGGCGGGCGCGCCCACGTGACCGATCCGACCAATGCCTCGCGCACGATGCTGTATTCGCTCGCTACGGGTGCATGGGATCCGGGTCTCGCCGGGCGCTTCAGCGTGCCCGCGGGGTTGCTTCCGGCGATCGTGCCCTCGAGCGGCGTGTGCGGGGAAACCGAGCCGGCGGTCCTCGGGGACGCGCTGCCCATCGCGGGGATCGCGGGGGACCAGCAGGCCGCGCTGTTCGGGCAGGGCTGCATCACGCCAGGTTCGGTCAAGAACACCTACGGGACCGGGGCGTTCCTGCTGC
>CAYNNS010000470.1:0-2073 GCA_964398345.1 uncultured Gemmatimonas sp.
CGCATCCGGTCACCGGAAGACGCGGCATCTACGTCAACGGCAACTACACGACACGGATCGTCGAGTTGAGCGAACCCGAAAGCGACCACGTGCTCGGGATCTTGTTCGAACACGTGCAGCGACCTGACTTCCAAGTGCGCTTCCGGTGGGAACCCGACTCCGTCGCGTTCTGGGACAACCGCTGCACGCAGCACTACGCGGTCGCCGACTACACCGGCCACCGTCGCGTGATGCGACGCGTGAGCATCCAAGGCGAACGGCCGGTTTAGTCTGGTCGGCGACATCCGAGGATGTCGCCTCCGTGCGACTCGTCGCTGACGCTTCCCTCGCCGCGCGTTTTCTCTACAAGATCGCGAGCGGGTTCACTGGCGAGCCAGTGCCGCGCGGGATCACGAGCGGCGCGCACACGAATTGGAACTCCCAACGGTGGACCTCGGCACATGTCGCGGCGAGCGCTTCGAAATCGGCGTTGTCGATGATCGGCATCCCCATATAGGGAAGCACGATGTGATGCACGTGCATCGGAACCGCAATCGGCATCGGGTTCGCGATGCCCTGCTGATCGGTCGGCGCGTCCTGCCAATCCCAGCACAACAAGGATGCATCGGTGTCATGGAGGAACTCGATGGCGGTTGCGTGCACGCCGCTCGGCGAGCTGAACCCCGGCCGCAGATCGCTATGCAGCGCGAAGTACCGGCCATGACCACTGCGGATCAACACCGCATCGCCGGCGCGAGGTTCGACACCCTGCGCGGCGGCGGCATCGATCAGCTCCCACCCCATCACTGGCCGTCCGGGTTCGACGTAGTCTCGCCCGCGCAACCGCGGGATGTCGTAGAGGACGCCGCGCGTGACCACACCATCGCGCCAGTAGTCGATGGTGCCACTGTGCTCGGCCGGCATGCCGAGCGCGCCGACAGGTCGGTTGTTCCAGAAGCGATCGTTGTGGGTGCGCAGATGGCAAAGCGCGTCGATGTGCGTTTGCGAGAACCCGTGAATGAACATGCCGATGTAGTCGAGCATTCCACCCGAACCTTGGCAGCCGACCATGTGATGCGCGGGATACGGATTGGCGGGGCCGGCGAACGTGTCGATCGGACGCGCGAGGCTGACTGTTCGTCCGTCGCGCACCAACGACGCGGCGTGGCGCCGCACGTCGTCGGTGATGAAGTTCAGCGTGCCCCGCTCATCGTCGGTTCCCCACCGGCCCCAGTTGCAGAACTTCTCGCGCCACGACAAGTACTCGTCATTGCTTGGAATCGTGCGATCGCGCAACGCCATGGTGTCCCCTCTCGCTACCGACCCATTCTGTTACATTCCGCGCGCATGGTCGATTACGACCCGTTCTCCGAGCAATCGATGACCGATCCGCATCCGGTCTATCGCGAGCTGCGCGCCGCCGGATCCGTCCACCGGCTCGAGCGGTACGACGCGTGGGCGCTGCCGCGCTTTGCCGAAGTGTGGGAGGTGGCTCAGGATCGCGATCGCTTTTCGATTGTCGAAGGCCCGGTTTTCGGACGCGACAAGCTGCTGACGCCGAACCGCGGCGCGCCCGACAACACGCCGAGCCGCCCGCTGCCCAGCTTCTCAACGGTCGATCCGCCCGAGCACACCCGGCTGCGCCAAGCGATGTACCCACCATTCACCCCGCGTTCGTGCATCGCCATGGCTGCCCTCGTCGACGAATTGGTCGACGCGCAACTGGCCCAGCTCAACGGGCGCGCGAGCTTCGATGTCGTCGCAGACTTCGGAGGACCGGTCGCGGTCGCATCGACGCTGGCATTCCTCGGCCTGCCGGCTGACGATGCCCCGCAGATCGGTCCGCTAATCAATGCCTCGACGACGCGCGATCCCGGAGTGCCGGGGCAATCAGCCACGGGCCTGGCTGCGCACCTCGCGATCCGCGAGCACCTCACCGCTGCCGTCGCCGCGCAGCGCACCTCACCGGTCGAGGGATCGGTGATCGATCGCCTCGCGCACCACGCGGCCATTGATCGAGAATCGCTCTCCGATGTCGAGATCGCAGTTCAGCTCTCGACGTTGCCCGTCGGTGGCGGCGCGGCGCTGCCGAAA
>CAYNNS010000471.1:0-2052 GCA_964398345.1 uncultured Gemmatimonas sp.
GGCCAGGTCGCTGGCGGGCCGGCCGGGAAAGCGCTCCGCCACCCGGGCCACAAGGTCGCGGGCGAGCCGCTCCCGGACCGGAGCCGGTAGGGCCGGGGCGCGCTGGGTGAACTCGCGCAGCAGCCGGAACTCCGCATCGGAGAGCAACGGCGCGCCCAGCGCGGTTTCGTCGGGCGCGGCCGGGACGGGATGCTCCACGGTGCCGCTGCCGACGCCGACGGGCTGATCGCGCACCACGACCGTCCCCGCCACGAGGTCACCCAGACGTTTGGCGCGAGGATGAATCGCGATGAGAAAGGCGCCCAGCATCCCGAAGAGATCGACCGGCAGCAGCAGATTGCGGGCGGCGGCATCGGAGAAGCCGATCGGGTGCCCCGTGTCGCGGATAACCCGGATGCCGAGCCAGCGCTTGCCGGGAGTCTGACCCTGGCGCAGTCCCTCGAAGCCGGTGAAGTAGCCCCAGACCAGCGCGTAGAGCACCAGCAGCTGGAGCGCGAGCACCCAGGAGGAGATGCCGCGCCAGAAGCCCAGCCCCAGGAGGGCCAGCAGCGAGGCCAGCGCGATCAGCAGCCAGTCGGCCAGTGCGGCGAGGGCGCGGCTGCCGATACCGGCGACCTCGTAATCGAGGACGACGTGCTCGGGGGTTTCGACTTCGAGGTGCTGACGGTAGTCGGGCATCGGGCAGCAGGCCGCCGGGAGCTGGTGTAATGTACTGTGACCTGTGACCAGTCCACCGCCGCTGCGACCGCTCTCGCTGGGGGAAGTGCTCGACGCTTCCTTTGCGATCTATCGGTCGCGATTCGCCGTGCTGTTGCTGATCGCGGTGATCTGCCGGGTGATCCCCATCCTGCTCGCCGTGTATTTCGCGGTCACCGAAGCCACCGACCTGCGGGTCATGGCCCAGCTCGGCGCGTCGCTGCTTTCCCTGGTGGTGGTGGCGATCGGCGTCGGGGCATCGACCTTCGTCGTGTCGGATGCCTATCTGGGCCGAGAGACCACGGTCCAGAGCGCGTTTGCCCGGGCGATGCCGCGGATCTGGCATCTGATCGGGATTTCCATCCTCACCTCGCTCGCGGTGGGCGTCGGATTCGTGATGCTCATCGTCCCTGGTCTCCTCCTGTTTGGCGGTTTGCTGCTGAGTCCCGTGGTGTCGGTGATCGAGTCCACGAACGTATCAGAGTCAATGAATCGTTCCTGGCAGCTCAGCGGCGGCTACAAGGGCAAGCTGCTGCTCACGATGCTGGTGGCGTTCCTGCTGCTGCTGGTCCCCAGCATCACGCTGGGCGCTGTGGGCGGGGTCGCCGCGGGCGTCAGCGCGGATCAGCCGGTAGGGCTCGCCTTCTTCGTGGCCTCGCTGGTCCTGCAGGTCTTCGCCTACCCTTTCGTCTACGTGGTGCAGACGGTGCTCTACTACGACCTCAGGGTCCGTAAGGAGGGCTTCGACCTCGAGCTGCTGGCCGCGGCCATGCCTCCCGCCGAGCCGGCATGATCCAGGACTCGCTGCGCGCGGTGCTCGACAGCGTCTTCGCGGCGCCCGACTATCGCTGGGTCGAGCGCCGCCATCCGTTGGCCTTCGTGGCGCGCTGGCTCGAGGGGTTGCAGCGCTGGCTCACCGCCCTGCGTGACGCGCACCCCCTGGGATTCCGGCTGCTGCTCGCCGGTCTGGTGGTGGTGCTGGTGGCCTCGCTGGTGCACGCCGGCTGGGTCCTGTCGCACGCGATCCGGACGGGTCAGCCGAGCCGCCCCGCGGTGGGACCGGTGCCCATCCGAAAGGATCGGGCCTGGTATCGCGCCGAGGCGGACCGGCTGGCGGCGGCGGAACGCTATCCGGAGGCGATGCAGGCGGAGTTCCTGGCGCTGGTCCTCGCGCTGGATGCCGGTGCGCTGCTGCGCTTCGCGCCGAGCACGACGCCCGCCGAGTACGCGCGCGACGCCCGGCTGGGTCCCGAGGCGCGCCGCGATTTTCGGGTGCTGGTGCAGGCGCTCTACGGCTATGCCTTCGCGCGCTGGCCCTGCGGCCCCGACGATTGCGCCCGCTGGCGGGCGCAGGCC
>CAYNNS010000472.1:0-2043 GCA_964398345.1 uncultured Gemmatimonas sp.
TCTTCCGGCATCGCGCGGACCATGTCCGCGGTGTAGTATCTCGGTGCGACCATGCCCATAAGCTGCCGCCCTCGGCGAGTAGTTCGCAAGCCATGGCAAAGGTTGGCAGACCTGGATTGGATCACCTCAGCTTTCCTCCAAGCGATGGATCGGATTCGCGCGGAACCAGAAGGGGGAGAAGAACATGGTACGGATGACCTCCCAAACAGCAAGAACAACCGCGGAGGACGCGGAGTCTGCGGAGGGACACGGAGTGCTCCGTGTACTCCGCGGTTTCCGTGTACTCCGCGTCTTCTTTGTTTTTCTGGCGGTGCCGGGGGCCGCACGAGCCCAGGCCGGCCGGCCGCTCGCGATCGAGGATTACTACCGGGTCAAGACCGTGAGCGCGCCGGTGCTCTCACCCGACGGCAAGTGGGTGGCGTTCACGGTGAGCACGCGGACCGAAGCGACCAACGTAGACAGCAGTGGCGTGTGGGTAGTGGCGAGTGATGGGGCGGCAACGCCGAGCCGTGTGAGCCCGCCCGGCGCCAACGCGACCGGGCCGCGCTGGAGCGCCGATGGCAGGCTGCAGTTCAGCAGCAGCGGCAGGACGTACAGCGTGGATCCCGCGTCACCCACCGTGCTTACCCTGGCGCCGAGCGAGCGGACGCCGCTCGCGAGCCCCGACGGCAAGTGGACCGCGGCGCTGCGGAACTCGCCGCCGCCACCCATCGCCAGGAGCTACGCCAGCGATTTCGAGAAACGCAGTGAGGAGCGCTTCAAAGGGGTGACGTTCGACTGGCTCGAATTCCAGCGCGACGCCGCGCCCTTCCCGGTGCCTAACGCGGCGGACCCCTGGGTGAATCCGGCGCAGGAGATCGTGCTCACTCCAGCGGCCGGCGGCGAGGAGCAGCAGCTCACCCACCTCGGCCTCCGGCCCCAAGGGCTGCAGTGGAGCCCCGACGGCAGCGCCCTGCTCTTCACCGCCGACTCGACCTACCGCGACGAGCGCCGCTACGAGCACAGCCAGGTCTGGAGCGTCGGATTGGACGGCAAGGTCCGCCGCCTCTCCCCCGACTTCGATACCGACTACACTCAGGCGAGCTACTCCCCCGACGGCAAGTGGATTCTCTACACCCGGCAGATCTCCACCGACGCCGTGATCGCCCGCAAAATGGACAACGGCGGCCCCACCGACCTCGCCATCATCCCGGCGAACGGCGGGCCAGAGAAGCTGCTTACCGGCGACTGGGACTACCTGCCGACCGCGGCACGCTGGAGCCCCGACAGCAAGTGGATCTACTTCAGCGGCGGCGTTGGCGGGACCGTCCACCTCTTCCGGGTTCCGGTGAACGGCGGAGCTGTCGAGCAAGTAACCCGCGGCGAGCGGCGGCTCCAGGGCATCTCCTTCGACAAGGCGATGACCCGCATGGCGTTCAACGTCGGGCTGCTGCAGTCGCCCGGCGAGATTGCGGTGGCCGACATCGACGGCAAAAACGAGCGCCAGCTCACCCACGTCAATGACGATTTCACCCACGAAGTCGCCCTCGCGACACCGGAGCGGCTCAGCTTCACGAGCAAGGACGGCACCCCGATCGAGGGCTGGCTCTACCGTCCCCATAACTACCGGGCCAATGGCGGACCCTATCCGCTGATCGTCTTCAGCCACGGAGGGCCGCATAGCGCGTACGGCTACGGCTTCGACTTCAAGCTGCAGTACTTCGCCGCGAACGGCTATTTCGTCTTCACCGAGAATTTCCGGAGCTCGACTGGCTATGGCGAGAAGTTCCTCTGGGCCACCTGGGGTGCCTGGGGGGACCGGGACGGCGAAGACGTGATGGCCGGCATCGACTACGTGATCGCCCACAACCCGGTCGACGCCAGGCGCGTCGCCACCGTGGGACACTCCTACGGCGGCTTTATGAGCAACTGGCTCATCACCCAGTACCCCGACCGCTTCGCGGCGGCCGCGGTGGGCGCGGGGATCGTCAACTGGATGAGCGATTACGGCACCGCCGACATCGCGCGCACCAAGGAGACCGAGTTCTACGGCACGCCGTGGGA
>CAYNNS010000473.1:0-2040 GCA_964398345.1 uncultured Gemmatimonas sp.
TCACCATCCGCGCCGAAGGCGAGGACGCGGAGCCCGCGGTAGCGGCGATCGTGGAGCTGATCGCCTCGGGATTCGGCGAATCATGAGCGCCGAGCGGACGCTGCGGGGCGTCGGGGTCTCGCCGGGACTCGCCTATGCCCCGGCCGTGGTGCTCGAGTGGAAGTTCCCCGTCGTGCACGATCGCTGGGTGGGCGCCGACGAAGTCGAGGGCGAGGTGCGCCGGCTGCACGATGCGGTTGCCGCGGTGGTCGGCAGCCTCGATCGCCTGCGCGAGCGCGCGCTCGAGCGCGCCGGGCTCGAGGAGAGCCAGATCTTCGAGGCCCAGATCATGATGGCGCAGGACTCCGACTTCCTCGGCGAAGTCGAGCACCTGATCCGCAACAATTTCTTCAGCGCCGAAACCGCTTTCGAGTTCAAGGCGCTGGAGAAGCGCGCGGCCTGGAGCGGCACCGCCAACACGCGGCTCCGGGAGCGGCTCGCCGATCTGCTCGCGACCCAGATCCGGGTGCTGCGGCACCTGGTCGGGGACACCGAAGACGAGCTCTTCGGGATGCGCGAGCACAAGCAGGTGGTGATCGTGGCCCACGAGCTCTACCCGGGCCTCACCGTGCAGCTCGATCGCGATCAGCTGGTGGGACTGGTGAGCGAGGAGGGTACCCGCACCTCGCATGCGGCGATCCTGGCGCACTCGCTCGGCATTCCCTGCGTGATGGGCGTCCCCGGGGCAGTCGCGCGGATCCGCTCCGGCACCCTGGTGCTGGTCGACGGCACCACCGGCAGCATCGTGCTCGAGCCCACCATGGCGGAGCTGGAAACGGCGCAGACGATCGCGACCCGGCGCCACAAGCTGGAGCTCGAGCTCGAAGCCACCGCGCTGGAGCCGTCGAGCACACCCGATGGCGTCACGGTCACGCTGATGGGCAACGTCGATCTCCCCGACGAGATCGATCACGCGGTTCGGCACGGCGCCCAGGGCGTGGGCCTCCTGCGCACCGAGTTCCTGATCGTGGGCCGCGCGCATCTGCCCAGCGAGGATGAGCAGCTGCAGTACTTCCGGCGGGTCGCGGGCGCCTTCCACGGCGCGCCGGTGGTGGTGCGGACCTACGACCTCGGCGGCGACAAGTTCCCCGCCGCCTTTGCTGCTCCCTCGGAAACCAATCCGTTCCTCGGCTGGCGCTCGATCCGGGTCTGCCTCGACCAGCCGGAGATCTTCCGGCCCCAGCTCCGCGCGATTCTGCGCGCGGCGGCGGAGCGGCCGATCCAGCTCATGCTGCCGCTCGTCACCCGAGTGGACGAAGTCGAGCACGCGCGCGAGCTGGTGGCGCAGGAGGCCGCCGCGCTTAGCAAGGCCGGCGTGCGCACCGCCACCACCGTCCCCATCGGCGTGATGGTGGAGACTCCCGCCGCCGTCATCATGGCCGACCGGCTGGCCCGCGTGAGCTCCTTTTTCAGCATCGGTACCAACGATCTCACCCAGTACCCCCTGGCCGTGGACCGGGGCAATGCCAATCTCGCCTCGCGCTTTACGCCGCACGACCCCGCGATTCTGCGGATGCTGCGCGAGGTACTCGCCGCCGGAAGCGCGCAAGGAATTCCCGTGAGCGTGTGCGGCGAGATGGCGTCCGAGCCGCTCTATGCCGTGCTGCTGATCGGGCTCGGCTTTACCACCCTCTCGGTCGCCCCGCCGGCGCTGCCGCTGCTCAAGTGGCTGGTCCGCTCGGTGCCGGCGTCGGTCGCACGCGCCGCGGCCTCGGCGGCGCTCGAGGCGAGCGGCCCCGATCAGGTCACCGACATCCTGCGCGACGCGCTCGCTCCCGTGGTGGATCTCCGGCTGATCGATCCCAACGCGCCGTTGCCGGGGCGCGCCTCCCAGCCTAACTTCACCGAGAGCGGGAATTAATCACCAGTCACGCTTCACCTTCCTCCATGGCCACCCAAAAGCGCCACGTATTCACCTCCGAGTCGGTCACCGAAGGCCACCCCGACAAGGTCCCCGATCAAATCCCCGATGCCCTGCTCGACGGATCCCTGGCCAGGGAA
>CAYNNS010000474.1:0-2034 GCA_964398345.1 uncultured Gemmatimonas sp.
GGGTTGCGGGGGGATAAACTACTGGGGCTGGGGGTGGGGGCCCTTGGGGGGGCGGACGCGAATCCAGGGTTTGAACATACTTCGCGGCGGCCGAGCCGTTTAGGGCCCCGACAGCTCCAAGCGCTTGTTAGGTGGTGGGCCAGCTTGAGAGGTTGCGGCGACGCCATGCAACATGCCACCTCCCAAGCACTCGGACGAGGTGATATGCGAAGTATCGCGGCTCCTGAGCAACCATGATCGTGTTGTCATGCTCTGCTCGAGCGGCGGTAACGAGAATCGTGACCCGAGCCGAGTCGGGGGTGACAAAGGAAACCTGCGGCAGCCGAAGCACCATTCCTCGGATCGAGCCGCGGCAAGTCCTGTTCTCTAGGGGTTCACAGAGACGATGGATTCCGGCTTTGCGGATCAAGGCTCGGAGGCTGGGACCATCCAGGTGCATGCCCCAAGGGAAATCGGGATCAAACGTCGTACCCCGGTGGATGTTGGGGTCCAAGGCAATCTTGAGCGGGCCGGCGGCAGTGGATGGGGTCAGCGCGTCGATAACATCGCGGATTGCGAGTGAGTAAACAGTGACCTCGTTGGAATCGAGGGCACGGAGGAGTGAGTCTGGCAGAGAGCGCGCGGGGCCGACTGCGCCAACCACTAGTCCAAGGGCAACAAGAAGCATGTCTGAGACTCCGAGCCCACCACCTAACGACCTGCGCTTGAGCTGCGGGGCCATGGTGAGGCCGCCGCGAAACCAGAGTGAGAACTTACATCGCGGCGGCCGAGCCGTTTTGGGCCCCGCCAGCTCCAAGCGCTTGTTAGGCCGAGCTGGCAGAGCGGGGCTCAACCGCGACTGCCCAATTGGCGTTTTCGAAGGAGCTGAGGAGCATCTCGCCGGTCCGCGGTCGGTAATTGCCCGGGACAAATCGAAATCCAAGGTCCAGACCGCCAGTCAACGGCGACGGCAAGTCGATGCGTTCTCTTGAAGTCTTGGACTTTTCCCGAGCTCCTAATGCTGTGGTAATCTGCTCGCTCCCGCTGATTCGAGAAACCAATTCGACGGTCGCTGGCGCGCCCAGAGGATCCGGCCGAACTCGGACAGTGAGGAACTCGGGGGATTGCCCTGCGGTCAAGACTGAGGGTGGAGCGAGGTGTGCTCCGTGATCCTTCAATGAGTGGCCGGCAGTAACGCCAGAAAGGGTAGGAGGAACGTAGAGGTGCCCGTGCGTGCTGGGGCCAAGCGCGTTTATGTAGAGGTTCTGCTGTCCGCGTTGACTCTCGTGTGTCGTGACGGACAGGATCTGATGCTGGTTGCAGAAAAAATCGTAGCCAGTTGACACGGGAAGTTCTCCAGCACGGCCTAACGACCTGCGCTTCTGCTGCGGGGCGTGCCGAGGCCGCCGCAGATCCTGATTCTAAAATATCCTGCGGCGGCGGAGGCGCTCATGCCCCGGCAGCAGCAAGCGCTTGTTAGGTGGCGAATCCACGCCCACTCATTGGCAAGTCCCCGCTGTCCCGGTCAATCGCAGTCTGACAATTGAACGCGAACGGAGCCAGGTCAGTGAAAGGCAGAACTCATCTCTAATTGTTCTTCAATGCGCTGATGATCACAATAAGGACAAGACTTACCGTTGCAATCCAGAACATAGTCCAGCCCAACCGATATGGAGTCCGAGGCTTGTCGAAAAGAAGATGGACTACGTGAAGAAGCGCCGTGGAGGTTAAGGCGAATCCATAGAACGCCGGGGCTAATAGAAGAAACCGCAGCCAAGGGGATCCCGCGCGGACCGAAGGATCATCTGCAGCTCTCCCGAACACGAGCAAGGCAGCTATGCCGATGGAGAATTCGATCAAGCGTCGTGCGACTTGCTGCCTCCAAGCCAGTCCTAGCGTGGCCCGGCGATCAAGGTATGCCGTAACGAAGGCGAAGACGGTGATCGCTGGTCCGACCCACCGAAGTAACTGCACGGTGGCTCCTAAAGGCTGATTGGAGCTAGGAGTCTTTCGCCACCTAACGACCTGCGCTTCTGCTGCGGGGCGTGCCGAAGC
>CAYNNS010000475.1:0-2029 GCA_964398345.1 uncultured Gemmatimonas sp.
AGAACGGCCGCGTCGGCCTCGAGCGCGTGAACGGCGAAACGCCCGCGCTCATCCTGCTCGACTTGATGATGCCGGAGATGGACGGCTTCGAGTTCCTCGATGGGCTCCGGGCGCGGCATCCCGCGACCGCACCACCCGTGGTGGTGATCACCGGCAAGACCCTCACCGACGCCGAGCGCAAGCGGCTGAACGGCGGCGTCCGGGAAGTGGTGCAGAAGCGGGCCCAGGACATCGACGGCCTGCTCAGCGACGGGCGGCGCCGGGTGGCGGCGCACGCCAGGCGCCCGGCGGCGCAGGTGGCCCCATGACCGACGCCACCGGACGGCTCCGCGAAGCCGCGCTGCTCCGGCTCAGTACCGCGATCGCCGCGGCCGAGACCGAGCGCGACATCTGCCGGGCGGTGGCGCAGGGACTCCAGGACGCCGCGCTGGGCTTCGACTTCGTGGCGGTCCTCCTGGTGGACCAGGCCACCGGCGACCGCGTGGTGGTCGCGAGCAAGGGCTGGGATGGCGCGCCGCCCGGGTTACGGGTCAAGCCGGGCCAGGGCCTCAGCGAGCTCCCGCTGCTGGACGGCCGGCTGCACTACACGCCGCAGGTCACCCAGGAAACCCGGTACCTGCCCACCCGGAACGAAGGCTCCGAGGTCGACGTCCCGCTGCTGGTCAACAAGCAGCTGGTCGGCGTGTTGGTCGTCGAGGGCAACCGCCATCACGCCTTCGGCGCCGACGACTTCGAGGTGCTGCGCGCCGCCGCCAACCAGACCGGCATCGCCATCGGCCGGGCCCGGCTGCTCATCGCCGAGCGCCAGCGCGCCGACGAGCAGGAGGCCCTGCGCGCCACCATGGCCGACCTCTCCGCCAAGCTGGAGCTCTCGGACCTGCTCCAGGCGGTGCTCGAGCGCGCGGTCCAACTGCTCAAGGTGAGCCACGGCGAGCTGGCCATCTACGACCGCGAACGCGAAGAGCTGGAAATCGTGGCCAGCTACAACGTCGGCAAGCAGGAGACCACCGGCACCCGCATGAAGCTGGGCGAGGGCGCCATGGGGCACGTCGCGCTGACCCGCGAGCCCCTGGTGATCCCCGACTATCAGGCCTGGACCGCGCGCTCCGAGCAGTACGCCCAGGTGGAGTTCCACGCGGTGATGGTCGCGCCGCTCCTGATGGGACGCCAGCTGGTCGGCGCCATCGCCTTCATGGACAAGCACCGCGAGCGCCAGTTCGGCCGCGACGACCTCCGGCTGCTCGACCTCTTCGCGCCCCAGGCGGCGGTGGCGATCGAGAACGCCCGGCTCTTCGCCAACGAGAAGCGGCGCGCCGAGGAGCAGCAGGCGCTGCTCGACACCATGAAGGATCTGTCGGGCGAGCTCGAGCTCGCGAAGGTGCTGCAGCGGGTGCTGGAGCGCGCGGTCGCGTTGCTCACGGTGACCGGCGGTGAGCTGGCCACCTTCGACGCCGCGGCGGGAGATCTCGAGATCGTGGCGAGCCACCAGATGGGCACCAACGCGGTCGGGACCCGCATTGCTCCGGGCGACGGCGCCATGGGGCGGGTGATCGAAACCCGCGACCCGCTGATCATCCCGCGCTACCAGGAGTGGGAGGGACGTTCGGACAAGTACACCCAGAGCACGGTGCAGTCGGTGATGGCGGCGCCGCTCCTGATCGGCGCGCGGCTGGTGGGGGCGATCGCGGTGGTGCACAGCGATCCGTCGCGCACGCTGGGCCAGGAGGACATGCGCCTGCTGCAGCTCTTCGCGCCCGAAGCCGCGATTGCCATCGAGAACGCGCGGCTCTTTACCCAGGCCCAGCACCAGCAGCAGTATTTCGGGGAGCTGGTGGCGAACAGCCCGGTGGCCATCGTCACGCTCGACACCGCGCACAACGTGATGGCCTGCAACCCCGCCTTTCTGTCACTTTATGGATACAGTGAAGCCGAGGTGATCGGCCGGCATCTCGACGATCTCATCACCACCGAGGACGCGCGAGCCGAGGCGGTGCGCTACACCGAGCAGGCGCTGAGCCACAACGCGGTG
>CAYNNS010000476.1:0-2025 GCA_964398345.1 uncultured Gemmatimonas sp.
CCCGAGATCAAACGCAAGATCGCGCTGTTCTGCAACGTCGACTTCGGCTGCGTGATCGAGAGCCCCGATGTCGAATCGATTTACGAAATCCCGATTCGTTTCCAGGAGCAGGGCTTCGACCGCGTCGTCTGCGAGCGGCTGCACCTCCAGACCAAAGAGCCCGACCTCGGTCCCTGGAAGGTGATGACCGAGAAGATCCTGCACCCAAAGGAGCGGGTCCAGATCGCGGTCGTCGGCAAATACACCGATCTCCACGACGCCTATAAGTCGGTGCAGGAGGCGCTGCTGCACGGCGGCATTCCCAACGACGTGGGCGTGGACGTGCAGTGGGTCGGCAGCGATCAGTTCACCGACGCGGCGGCCGCGGCCAAGCTGCTCGCCGGCAAGCATGGCTTGCTGGTTCCGGGCGGGTTTGGCGTGCGCGGGGTCGACGGAATGGTCGAAGCGATTCGCTGGGCCAGGGAAAACGGACTGCCGTTCTTCGGGATCTGTCTCGGCCTCCAGATGGCGATCATCGAGTTCGGCCGCAACATCTGCAAGCTGGCCGGCAGCAACAGCACGGAGTTCGAGCCCGATTGCGAGAGTCCGGTGATCTCCCTGCTCGCCTCACAGCGCGACGTCGCCGATCTGGGCGGGACCATGCGCCTGGGCGCTTATCCGGCGCGACTCCGTCCGGGCAGCCTCGCCGCTCGGGCGTATGGGGCCACCGAGATCAGCGAACGGCACCGGCATCGCTGGGAGGTGAGCACCGCCTTTCACGACATTCTCAGCGAGCATGGGCTGCGCTTCTCCGGCAAGTCGCCCGACGGCAGCCTGGTCGAGATCATCGAGCTTCCGGACCATCCGTGGTTTCTCGGTTGTCAGTTCCACCCCGAGCTCAAGTCGCGACCCATGCGGCCGCACCCGCTCTTCGCCTCGTTCATCGGCGCCGCGCGTCGGCACGCCGACCAACTCGCGGGCCGTACCAGCCGGGCGGTGCAGGAGCTGATCGAAGCGAGCAAGTGAACGCAGATGGGTGGCGGTTCGGACCGGGTCCGTTTCTGATCGCGGGTCCCTGCATGGCCGAGGCTGGGGATCTGCTCCCGCGCGTGGCGGGTGAGCTCGCCGAGATCGGCAGGCGGCTGGCGCTGCCGATCTGCTTCAAGGCGAGCTTCGACAAGGCGAATCGCTCCCGTGCCGCGGCCCCGCGCGGCCCCGGTCTCGAGGCCGGGCTCGAATTGCTCGCAAAGGCAGCGACCGAGAGTGGACTGCCGGTGCTGACCGACGTCCACGAGCCGCATCACGCGGCGGCTGCCGCTGAGGTGGCGGACGCGCTGCAGGTGCCCGCTTTTCTCTGCCGCCAGACCGATCTGCTCACGGCCTGCGGGCAGACGCGGAAGCCGGTGAACGTCAAGAAAGGGCAGTGGCTGGCGCCCGAAGACATGCGGGGAGCTGTCGAGAAGGTGCGCGAGGCTGGTAGCCCCAGGGTCGCGGTGACCGAACGCGGAAGTTTTTTCGGCTATGGCGATCTCGTCGTCGATTTTCGCAGTCTCGCCAGGCTCCGGGGGGCGACGGGTGTTCCGGTCATCTTCGACGCCGGGCACAGTGCCCAGCGTCCGGGGCAGGGCAAGGATGGAGCGAGTGCCGGGCGCCGCGGCGATATCCCCACGTTGTTGCTGGCCGCGGCGGCGGCGGGGGCGGATGGCTTCTACCTCGAGACCCATCCCGATCCGGCCCGGGCTCCGAGCGATCCGGAGACGCAATGGCCGCTGGGAGAGCTGGAGCCGCTGCTGGCTCGCACGCTGCGGGTTTGGCGCGCCGCGCGCGGAGAGGATTGAGATGAGCGGACGGCTGGTCATCGGAGGCGGGGCCTTGCTGGCCGCCCTGGCGTGCAACGATCCCGGCGTGCGTCCGCACGGGACCTTGCAGGTCGCGGACAGCGCCGATCAGTTCATGCTGAAAATGGCCACCCGACTGACCGATAACGGACTGTTAACCACGCTGGACGGAGCCGATAACGCCCACTAGCTTGAGGGAGACCGTCAC
>CAYNNS010000477.1:0-1987 GCA_964398345.1 uncultured Gemmatimonas sp.
CAGCGGACAGAACGCCGCGAACGGGAACCAGCGCACGAAGAGCTCGCCGGTAAACTCGGAGGTGCCGTAGAAGCCGCCGATGTCGGTGCCCCAGAGCGGCAGCCCGGAGAGCCCGGTATTGAGCGCCACCGGCACGTGCGACCTGAGGGTTTCCCAGCGCGACTGCACGTCGCCCGACCAGATGAAGCCGCCGTAGCGCTGGATGCCGGCGGAGGCGTTGCGGTGCAGCGCGTAGGGTCGCTCGTTGGGGCGGTAGAGCTGCATGCCCTCCCAGTACATCCGGTGGCGATTGAAACGCGAGGGGCCGTCGTAGCCGTCGCCCTGGTCGGGCCACCAGCCGTCCACGCCCAGCGCCACGAGCCCCTGGTGCGCCGGCCAGTAACACGCGACTTCGCGATCGGCGGGCCATTGATTGTTGGCATCCCGCCCCGTGGGTTGCGGCGGACCGGTGCATGGATCGTGCACCGTCCCCGTCAGCGTCCGACCCTCGATCACCACGTGCAGCACCACCTTGAAGTGCTCGGCGTGCAGCGTGTCGAGCATGCGCTGCGGATCGGGGAAGTTGCCGCTGTGCCAGGTGAACTCGCCGTTCCGGGTGTTCCAGCCCGAGGGGGTGAACTCGGTCCCGAGATAGATCAGCGCGTCGCAAGGGAGCTTCTTCTCCCGGAGCGTCCGGGCCACCTCGAGCACCGATTCCGGCCCGGCGAGGGTACGGTGGCTCTGCTGATAGCCGAGGGTCCAGCGCGCCGGCAGGTCGGGAAGGCCGGTGATGCGCGCGTACTCGCGCAAGATGACGGCGGGGTCCTTCGAGGCGACCACGAACACATCGAGCGGCAATCCGGCCGGCGCGGCCACCGGGTTAGGGCTGTTGACCAGCTGGGTCCCCGGCGGCGGGAGCACCGTCGGGGTGAACCTGCCGGTAGTCCCGGTCAAGTCGAAGGCCCCGTAGGGCTGGTGGATGAACAGCCCCCAGCCGTCGGTGCCGATCAGCCACTGCACCGGCGCGCGGGTGCCGTGGGTAGCGAGACGGTAGCCGCCCTGGCCGTTCCGCATCGGGTCGACGTTGCCCTTGCGGTCGAACTGCGGCCCGCCTTCGCCGAGGCCGAGGAGCGGCCCACTCGGCAAGGCGAAGGAGAGGCCCGGAGCAGCGGCATCGAGCTGGAGGCGCTGGACGGGCTCGCCGCGCGCCGTCTCCACCACGATCGTGGGCGGCTTGCCTGAGAGTCTGATGATCAGGTCACCGGCTCGAACGCGTGCCAGCGCTGCCGCGTCGGCCGACCGAGCGACCGCGGGGAAATTCTCCCGCTCCAACGCGCCGGTGAACGGGATCGCCGCGCTGGCGGCGCTCACCGCGCGAAGCGTGAGGCGTACCGTCACCGGACTGACCATGGCGATGGTCAGCTCGGCCGGCTCGCCCGCGAGGACGAGCGGCTCGGCCTGCAGGGAGATCGGCAGCCGCGGCAAACCGAGCGCGGCGGCGCCGGTGCCGAGCCGCTTGAGAACCTCGCGACGAGACAGGCGATCCACCCCAGTAAACTAGCCGGTGAAACCGCCGCCCACAGATTTCAGCGATTGCTCAGTGGCCCTCACCGGACCCGAATGGTCACATGTCAAGGGGGCCTACAAGATCGGTCAGTTAGGCGAACAGCTGCCCACAGATTTCACCGATACCGGCGGAGAAAACCAACCCTCTGTTGTCTCCGCGTCAATCCGTGACCTCCGCGTACTCCCCGGCATGCTGTTTACGAACTACTCCGCCCTTAGAGCCGCATTGGGATCCGCTCGGGTGGCGCGGACTGCCGGCAGCGCGCTGGCGAGGAGCGCCACGGCGACCAGCAACACCCCCACCATCAGGTACACCGCGGGATCGCGGGCCTGCTGCTGGAAGAGCAGCGGCTGGAGCGTGCCCGCGAGCGCGAGGGCCACGCCGCTCCCCAGCACGACGCCGGCGAGCGCGTAGCGGATCCCCTGCCCCGTGATCAGCCGC
>CAYNNS010000478.1:0-1943 GCA_964398345.1 uncultured Gemmatimonas sp.
GCATGCTACCTTTTTCGCAGCACCCACGTCGTCATCGAACGCAGATTCTGCACGACGGTCGTCTTGATCGGGTCGACGAGCTCGGCGCCGAGGTCCTGCGTCACCTGCAACAACATCGCCTCGTCGACCAGGTACCGGTCGGTGCCGTCCGCCATCGCGTACCAGCGATCGTGCAGATGCCGGACGAGACGCTCGGCCCCGATCGTGGATGCGAGCCGGCTGAAGAAGAGCCCTCCCGGCTTGAGCGTCCGCCAGCAGCCCTGCAGCATCGCGTGGAAGTGATCGTCGTCTCGCGCGAAGTGCAGGACGGTGTTGATGATGACGACGTCGGCGAAGCGATCCGGGAACGAGTGGGCTTCGACGGATTCGACGCGGAAGTTGTCAGCCGGCAGGTGCGGCGCGAGGCGGCGTACGGCCTCGATCGCCTGGGGATCGGGATCGGCGCCGAAGACCGCGTAGCCCTCGCGGAGCAGGTACACGAT
This sequence comes from uncultured Gemmatimonas sp., assembly GCA_964398345.1. Lineage (GTDB taxonomy): Bacteria > Gemmatimonadota > Gemmatimonadetes > Gemmatimonadales > GWC2-71-9 > JABFSM01. The sequence goes on from CAYNNS010000478.1 coordinate 483, forward strand.
GTTCCGGCCGGTGCCACAGCCGGCGTCGAAGATCGTCATCCCCTTCGAGACATTGCCGCGCAGGAGCTGATCGAAGAGGTAGATGTCGATGGCGCCAAACTGTTCCTGGAGAGTGGGCATACAGGGGCAACCGTGTAGAGCGCTGGAGGTTGTCGACGAAACGTGTAGGGGCCCGGGCTGAGGCCGCCGCGTCGTCATATAAGATACGTTCCCCGGGGTAGCCGAAGCGCTTATGGGCTCAACGCGCTTGTTGGGTCACGGCGCCCCGGACTATAGCCCGCATGAGGTTCGCAGCCAGCCGACGACCGTCCCCGCCAGCGCGAGCCTCCGGTCGGAGAAAGAGTGGTCCGTCCGCCACGCGAGGACGGTCATCCGGCGCGCCCCGGCCCGGCTGAGTGCTGCGGCGAGGCTGTCCTGATCCGGCTTGAACGTCGCGGCGACGAGGAGGACCGGACGGTCACTCAGCGCTCGCGCGTGTCCCGTCACGCCCCAGCGCTCGGCGTTGGCCTTCATCTCCGCGACGAGCCCCGCACCGCCTCCCTCCGCCCGATAGGGTGCCCCGGGCGCGGTAAGGGAATCGTTGGCCGCAACCAGCGCCGAGTCGGTAGAGCGGTCGCTCCGCAACTGGCGCCCGTACGCGCCGACGTTTCGTGCGTCCAGCGCGCCGACACACGCCACCCTCGGGTCCGCGGCCGCCGACATCAGCGCCAGCCAGCCACCCATACTGTGCCCGAGGAGCGCGATGCGCGTCGTGTCCAAGCCGAACTGCCCTGCCACCGCGGGGGATCGCACCCACGCCAGCGCCGCGGCCACATCCTCGAGCGCGTGCGAACGCGAGAACGTGCCGCCGCTTCCCCAGTTCCCGCGGTAGTCGAAGTAGAAGACCGTATAGCCGGCGCGCCGGATTGCCTGAGCGACGTCGAGGTTGCGTTCGTTACCAGGATTGCCGTGGAGCAGCAGCACGACGGGATGCGGGCCCGCGCCCGACGCGACGTAGAGCAGGCCGTTGAGGCGCTCGCCTGCGCTTCGGAATGCGATCTCCGCGAGTCTCGAGGGGTGCGCTGAGTCCCCCGCGGGCGGGTCCATCGTCACGGGGTCATAGCGCGCTGAAGCCGGGTCCGCAGCAGCCCCGACCCCGGATCCGCGCGGGTGGCAGCCGGAAGCCGTGACGAACGGGACCAGTACGCAGATCAGCCGTGGCACGAGGTGGGACACGCGAGCCTCCGGGAGTACGTGGTCGATTCTTCCGACGGCCTAACGACCTGCGTTTGAGCTGCGGGCCTTGGTGAGGCTGCCGCGTCATGTAGGCGGGCGGACAACACGTTCAGGCTGGGACACAGGTCAGCAGAACCGCGTCCTCGCCCACGCGATCGCTGGCAGTAACGCGGAGCGGTGGCCGGGCGCCTGCAAAGTACGGCTTGCCGCCGCCCAGCACGAACGGGCGGAAGTAGAGACGATATT
>CAYNNS010000479.1:0-1936 GCA_964398345.1 uncultured Gemmatimonas sp.
CCGCTCCCTGCCGCGTTCGCCCGGAAGATATCAGCCCGCGACCGATGCGTCGGCGTCGGAGCGCGGCTCGAGCAGCCAGGCGGCGCGAATGGCGTGCTCGTGCGGGACGAGCAGCCGCACGCCGAGCGACTGCTGAAACCAGGGCTGCATGCCGCCGGCATCGTCGCTCGAGATCACCGCAGCGATCCCGTTGGCGGCGAGGATGGCGCGGGCGAGCTCGGCTTCGGCGCGGCTGGAGAAGGACTTGAGAGTGACCAGGGATCGGTGACCCGTGACCAGTGATGCGAGGAAGCTAGCGAGCGGCGGGTCTTGACGGGGAGCGGTCCCGCTTGTAGATAACCATATAGTTAGATAACCAATCGGTTAATATGGACCGTCTGAGCACGACTTTCGCCGCCCTCGCCGATCCCACCCGCCGCGCCATTCTCGCCCGGCTCAGCGGCGGCGCCGCCACGGTCAAGGAGCTCTCGGCGCCGTTTGCGATGAGCGGTCCGGCGGTGTCGAAGCACTTGCGGGTGCTGGAGCGTGCCGGGCTCATCGCCCGAAGCCGCGAAGCCCAACGGCGCCCGTGCCGGCTCGAGGCGGCGCCGCTCAAGCAGGCCACCGAATGGACCGACGGATTCCGCAAGTTCTGGGACGCGAGCTACCGGCGCCTCGATGACTACCTCCACCATCTGAAAGCCAAGGAGCGGAAGCATGGTCACCGCAAGTAAGGGCCCCACCACTGAGTTCTCCCTGCCCTCGGACCGCGAGATCCGGATGACCCGGAGCTTCGACGCTCCCCGGCGACTGATCTTCGAGGCGTACACCAACCCGTCCCACGTGCCGCACTGGATGATCGGGCCGCCGGGCTGGAGCATGCCGGTGTGCGAGATCGATCTGCGCCCGGGCGGGAAGTGGCACTTCGTGTGGCGCAAGGCCGACGGCAGCGAGATGGCGATGCAGGGCGAGTATCGGGAGATCGTGCCGCCGGAGCGCGTCGTCTGGACCGAATCCTGGGGCGGCCCCTGGCCGGAGACGGTCAACACGCTGGTGCTCACCGAAGAGGATGGCCGCACCACACTGCGCTGCACGATGCTCTATCCGACGAAGCAGGCGCGCGACGCCGCGTTCGCCTCGGGAATGAAGGACGGTGCCGCCCAGTCGTTCGACCGGCTGGCCGAGCTACTCCATACTCTCCGCTAGGCCGGCAGCACCGAGCGGGGCGGCGGATTCGGCCTGGCCGAACACGATGCCCCGCTTTTCGCGGCCCAGCCAGGCCACGATGGCCGCGAGCGAGAAGACCGTCACGGCGGTGAGCGACATGGCGACGGCGTAACTGGTGCGCCGGGCGAAGGCGGCTTCGATCATCGCGACCGAGCCGGCCAGCGCCACGCCGCACTGATAGGCGAAGCCGGGGAGAAAGCCCCGCACGCTGTCGGGCGCGAGCTCGGTGATATGGGCGGGGATGATGCCCCAGGCGCCCTGCACCATGAACTGCATGACGAACGCGCCCGCCACGAGCAGCGCCAGCGCCGGCGCAAAGGCCCAGAGCGGAATGGTGAGAATCGCGCCGGCGAGCGCGAAGACCATCGCCTTGCGGCGGCCGATGCGATCGGAGAGGAAGCCGAAGGCGAGCCCGCCCACGATCGCGCCGACCATCGAGAAAGCGGTGAGCGCCGCGCGCTTGCCCGGCGTAAAGCCCCAGTCGCGCTGCAGGAACGTCGGGTACATGTCCTGGGTGCCGTGCGACACGAAGTTCATCAGCGTCATCAGCACCAGCAGATAGAAGAACAGCCGCCAGTGCGAGACGATGCTCTTGCCGAGCGCGCTCCAGTCCTTGTGCCGGGTCTTGAGCCAGACCTCCGATTCGCTCACGCCCCAGCGCACGTAGAGCGCGAGCAGCGCGGGCAGCCCGCCGATGAAGAAGAGCGGTCGCCAGCCGAATCGCGGGAAT
>CAYNNS010000480.1:0-1901 GCA_964398345.1 uncultured Gemmatimonas sp.
GGCATCGGCATCGCGCCGGGAGCCAACATCAACTACCTCACCGGCCACGCGGTCTTCGAGGCGACGCACGGGACCGCTCCCAAGTACGCGAACCAGGACAAGGTGAATCCCGGCTCCGTCATTCTCTCGGGTGAGATGACGCTGCGCTATATGGGATGGATCGAGGCCGCGGATCTGGTGCTGCATGGACTCGACCAGACCATCGCACAGCGACGCGTGACCTACGACTTCCACCGCCTCATGGAGGGTGCGACGCTGCTGGGCACCTCCGAATTCGCCGATGCCATGATCGGCAACATGTAGCCATCGCGGGGCGCCTCGCCGAGCGCGGTCGCACCATACACCAGGGTCGTAATCCACAGCAGATCGGCGAGCAGCAGGTGGGCAAGCTGGATCGCCGTGGGCGCGAGCAGCAGCAGGTTGCCGATCCCCAAGCCGAGCTGGAGCATCACCAGGGCGATGACTGCCCTCGCCCAGATTGACTCGCTCGAGCCGGGGCGCTGCCTCCCGATTCCCCAGACCATCACGCAGAGATAGAGGCCGACGAGCAGCGCAACCGCCGGGTGCAGAACGCGCAGGCGGAGGAGCAGGTGGGCCGTCGCGGAGGTGTCCGCGCGAAGCCCTTCCGCCAGCGAGGCAGCAGGAAACAAGGTGTCGCCCAGGGCGGTGATGGCGCCGCTCATGCCGACGAGCAGCAGGCCGGCCAGACCGGTTGCCAGCAGGACTCGGCTCGGACCGAACCCGGGTCGATCGAGCGGCCGCGCGCTGCCCGCCCAATGCGCGGTGAGGGCCAATGCCGCGAGCAACAGGAAGGTGTTGAGCAGATGCGCCGCGAGATACCCGGCGCGAGCCAGCGAGCTATCGGCGCCGACGAGGGAAAGCAGCACCAGCCCCGCACCGATCAGCGCCTCGACCACCACGAACCCGAGCGACCATGCGGCGGCGCGCCGCACGGGATGGCCTTGGGCGAATGCGCGCCGGCTCCAGTAGACCAGAAAGGCCACCAGCAGCAGGGCGAGCCCGCTGCTGGCGCGATGCGCGTATTCGATCAGCGTGGCCGTGGCCGGCCGGGCCGGGAGGACTTGTCCGTTGCAGAGCGGCCAGTGGCGGCCACAACCGGCGCCGCTGCCCGAGGCGCGCACATACGCGCCCCAGAGAATCACGCCGAGATTGACGCCGAGCACGCACCACGCGAAGCGGCGGAAGCGCATGCTCAAGAATAGTCTGGGGGGGGCGGCTCACTCCCGCACTTTGCTGCGCAGCCGCGCGAGCGAATCCGGCGAGAAGCCCGGCGGCGCGAGCAGCGACACCTGCACCTGTCCGTCCACCAGCCGTTGCGACAGCACCAGCTCGCCTTGAGCGGTGGCATAGACTACTCGCACCGTTTGTCCCAGGGCTTCGAGCCGAAGCGGGACCATTCCCTCGATGAGGCGGAGAGAGCCCCCCAGCCGGCGGATCGCATCGGGTAAGCCGATCGCCTCGGGCGCTGCGTCGGTCTTGCCGAGCGCGTCCAGTCGAAACCCGGAGAGCTTCCCCGGAGTCTGCAGCGTTGGCGAGACTCCGGATGCCGCCGCGCCTGCCGCCGGTGCCGGTGGGTTTGGGACGGGCTGGGCAGCCACGACTGCTGCCTCGCGCTTCACGGCGACGCCGGAGTCGGCGCGGGGGGCGGGGGCGGGGGCCGCGGCATCGCGAGATTCGAGTCTCGCCTTGAGCTCTTCCTTTTGGGCCACGACGGGTGTGGCGGGCCGGCGCAGCGCGGTCTTGGCCCGGGAGAAGTTGCTCTTCGCCGCGCGTTCCGGTGCGTCGCCCGGCGGCCCGGGCCCGGGAGCAGCCACGGGCCCGGCCGCCCGAGCCGGCGCCGGAGCGGCCACCTGAACGGTGAGGCCCCGGCGCCGCCCCGG
>CAYNNS010000481.1:0-1858 GCA_964398345.1 uncultured Gemmatimonas sp.
CCGGGGCACTGCGATGTAGCTCAGGAACGCGGCGTGGCTGCGTTTGAAGGCGTCGCGATGACCCTGGTAGTAATCGGCAATTTCCGATTCGCTCACCGGCGCGGCGGAGTCGGGGACCGCGAGCCCGGGGTCGGTCACGAGGATCCCGACTTTCGCGGTTTCCTTTTCATCCCGGTAGCGCTGCCACAGCGCCGCGTCGGAAACGTAGACGTCGCTGATGACCCGGCGGAGCAACTTGCCGCGCAGCAGCTCTTCGCGATACCGATCTTCCAGCGCGGGGACATACTGCTGTCCGACCGGCGAGGTCAGCCAGCGCTGGTACTTCGTCGGATCAAATTTCCCGTCGGTCTGAAAGGAAGGCTCTTCCATCAGCTCGCGCGGCGGAGAAACCCGGATGGCTTCGGCGATTTCCGCCGGGCTTGCGCGCAGTCCGTACCGGTCGTACTCGGCACGGAAAATGATTGCCTGGACCTCCTGTTCCCAAACCTGGTCGCGAACCTGGGCCACCTCCTCGAGACTGAGCGAGGCACCGGATTGGCGCTGTCGGCTCTCAATGGCCTGTTGAACGGTGGCCTGAAAGGCGCGGATATCGATCGAGGTGCCGTTGACCTTGCCGACGGAAGTCCTTGTCAGCAAGCCACCTCCACCGCTCAAGCCGCTCAGGTCGATGACCAGCCAGGTAAAGAATGCAATCGCTGTCACCAGGATGAGTGGCTTGGCGATGCTGCGAAAGAATTGCATCATGAGAGGGAACCGCTCCGGAAACGCTAAGGGTATGAAGCCGTAAAGCTTAACCGTTGGGAGAGGGCATCTCAAGGATGGATTCCCGCCGGGCCCCGGGGGGAGCTTTCCCGGCGCGGCGTCTGAATTACTATGGGGGGACGAGGCGGGACATGGCGAGCAACGGCGAAATCGAAAAACTCGAGCGGCGCTGGCTGGAGAACCCTCTGGGGCTCACCTTCGCGTCTCTGGCGGAAGCCTACCGGAAGACGGGGGATCACGCCAAAGGACTCGAGATCCTCGACCTCGGGCTGGCCCAGCATCCGAACTACGTGCCAGCCCACATCGTGCGGGGCCGGTGTCACCTCGATGCCGGCGATCTCGCCCAGGCGGAGCTGGCGTTCGGTCGCGTCATTCAGCTCGACCCCGAAAACCCGATCGCCCTGAAGTGTCTGGCCGATCTCGCCGAAAGCGAGGGGCGGCTGCCCGAGGCAGTTGGACGCCTGGAAGCATTGCTGGAGGTCGACCGGAACAACGAAGAGGCCCGAGGACAGCTCGACCGCGTGCGTGAGCTCCTGAGCGCGCCCGCGCCCAGCGTCGCGGCACGCACCGAGCCCCTCGCCGACGCAACGGGACAAGTGGCTCCGCACCCGGACCTGCAGTTCCCGAGCGAGGCAGCACCGCTGTCGCCGAGTACGGAGCCGTTCCCCGACATCGTGCTCCGCGAGGAAGTGACCGATACCGCTCTCCCGGAGCCGGATGCCGCCCAGGGCCAGCACATGATTCCCGGGCCCGATCCGCTTGCGGCCCAGGGCCTCAGCGTGTTCGAGGTGAAAGACGAAGCCGAATCGGTCGAGCCGGAGCCGTTGCCGGCAGCACCCGAATCACCCGAGCCGGAATTCCGTGTCGCGCACGACGACGTCTCGGCGTACGACCTGGAGCCCATGTTCGAGGCGGAGGCGTTCTTCCATGTCGAGAACGATCCGGAGGCTGTGCCGGAAGAGTCTCCGGTCTTCGAGTTCGAGGCTGAGCCCGCAGCGCTACCCGAACCTGAACCCGAGCCGCTGCTCCCGGCGGAGCCGGCAGCGGCAGAGGCCGAGCCCGAGCTGGTCGTCACCGAGACGATGGCGGAGATCTT
>CAYNNS010000482.1:0-1854 GCA_964398345.1 uncultured Gemmatimonas sp.
TGTCGAAGGGTTTCTGGACGATCGGCCGCTGCAGTCGCTTGATGAACTCGGCGATTTCGGCGGACGCGGTGTCACCGGAGATCACCACCAGTTTCTCGAAACCCGCGGGATCCTCGGCGGCGAGGCGGTCGTGGATTTCGATGCCCGAGACCCCCGGCATCCTGAGGTCGGTGACGATCGCGTCGTAGCGGTCGCTCCCCCGCGCTTCGCCCCCGTTCAGCCCGAGCCGGTCGAGGGCCTCCTGGCCGTTGCCGGCCTCGTCCACCTGCCAGCCGCGCCGCTCGAGGTACCGCCGGATGGCGGAGCGAATCGCGCTTTCGTCGTCGATCAGCAGCACCCGGCGGGCCGGCTGCGGCGCGGCAGTGACCGGCGGCCCGGCGGCCGGCAGCTCGGGGATGCTGCGGGCGACGGCGCGACGATCGAGAAACGGCAGCACCACCGAGAAGCGCGCGCCGCGACCTTCGCGGTTCTCCGCCAGCAGCCGGCCGCCGTGCTGCTCCACGATGCCGTGGCTCACCGACAGACCAAGCCCGGTGCCCTTGCCGTGCGACTTGGTGGTAAAGAACGGCTCGAAGATCCGGGGCAGGATATCGGCCGGGATGCCGGGGCCATCGTCCTCGACGATCAGGGCGAGCTCGGTGTCGCTGAGCGTGGTGGAGATACCCACCCAGCCGTTGGATCCGACGGCGTGGAAGGCGTTGCTGAGCAGGTTGGTGAGCACCTGCTCCAGCGCCGGCGGAGTGGCGTGCACCGCGGGCAGGTCGCGGGGAACCCGGACCTCGAGCCGGATGTGGTCGGCCGCGGCGAGACGGTCGAAGGCGGGCCGCACCCGCTCGACGATGTCGGCGAACGCGACGACGTGGCGATCCTCCCGCTTGGTCCGGGCGAACGTCAGGAGATCCTGCACGATGGCGCGGCAGCGCTGTGACTGCTGCACGATGGTGTGGAGCGCCTCGGTGTCGTCGGGCGAGCGGGGCTGGCTCAGCAGATCCTGGCCGAAGGCGAGGATCGCGGTCAGCGGGTTATTGAGCTCGTGGGCCACGCCGGAGATCATCCGGCCGATGGTCTCGAGCCGGGCCGTCTGCTCGAGCTGGGCCTGCATCCGCTCGCGCTCCTCCTCCTGGCGTACCCGGTGGGTGCGGTCGCGCAGGATGAGGACGTAGCCCTCGGGCTCGGTCTTGCCGATGGCCCGGAGCGAGAGCTCCATGGGAAACGCGGAGCCGTCGGCGCGGAGCCCCTTGATCTCGTAGCCGCTGGGCGGGGTGCTGGGCTGGCGCTGCGGGCCCGAAGGCAGGGTGCCCCAGAACTCGTCGAGACTGTTGCCGATGGCGAAGCGGTCGAAGGGCTGGCCCAGCACCGCGTCGGCGTCACAGCCGAGGATCTCGAGCGCGGCGGGGTTGACGTGCATCACGCGGTGCTCGGCATCGAGCAGCACGATGCCGTCGGAGGCGGCGCGGATGATCTGGGAGAGCCGCGCCTCCGAATCGGCCAGCTCGTCGAGCCGGGCCTGCCGCGCGGCGACGGTCTCGCCATAGACGTCGTCCAGCACGGCGAGGATCATCCCGAAGGCGAGCAGGAACTGGAAGAGGACGTCGACGTAGGAGTTGTAGCGGGTCACCCAGCCGAGAAAATCCTGAAAGGGAACCGAGTCGGGTCCGGCCCGCAGGAACGCCGGGACGTAGATCGCCCAGAGCACGGCGAGGCCCAGACACGCGGACATGAGCACCCGGCTGCCGCGACTCTTGCGCGCCGCGGGAAGCCGCCAGAGCAGCGCGGCGCACGCGAGGAAGACCGGGATGGCGATGCCGGCCTGCCAGGCCATCAGCGGGTTGAGGTCGGTCGGTGCGAGGAGGA
>CAYNNS010000483.1:0-1848 GCA_964398345.1 uncultured Gemmatimonas sp.
GCGGAGAGGAGATCGTTGTCGAGCCGGGGATTCCTGATGCGGGCGAGGGCTTTGCCGACCTCGGCCTGGAGAGATGCGCTCAGATGGATTCTACCTGCTTGACTTCGGGGACCAGCTGGCGGAGCCGCGCCTCGATGCCCTGGCGCAGCGTGATGGAGGAGGCGCTGCACCCCGAGCAGGTTCCGCCGAGCCGAAGCAGCAGAATGCCGTCCGTCTCGTCGAAATCCACCACCTCCACCATCCCGCGATGGGAGGAGATGTAGGGCCGCAAGGTGTCCAGCGTCTGCTCGATGCGTTCGAGAGTATCAGCCATATCCAATAATAGTTCGTTTGGTCAGGCGCGAGGCAGGTTGGCCAGATAGTCCCGGGCGGCGGCAAGAATCGTCGCCTGGACTTCGGGCAGACCGCCGGTGAGCGCGACACCGGCGGCGTGCTTGTGGCCGCCCCCGCCGTACGGCTTCGCAAAGGCCGCTACATCGGCTGCGCCGACCGAACGCAGGGAGACTTTCACCCGGCCCTGCGACATTTCGCGGAAGAGCAGTGCCATGCGCACGCCTTCCACCGAGCGCGGGAACTCCACGATGCCATCGAGGTCGTCTACGCCGACACCGTGCCGCTCGAGGGCGCCCGGCGGCACCGTCACCCACGCCAACCCGTCCTCGACCACCAGTGTCTGGAGTGTTTCGGCGAGGAGGCCGGGCCGGCCCCTCGGGGCGTTGGCGTAGACCTCGAGATAAATGTCCTCGGGATCGAGCCCGCACTCGAGCAGCTCGGCGGCAATCCGCAGCGTGCGGGGCCGGGTGTTGCTGAAGCGGAAGCCGCCGGTGTCGGTCACCAAAGCGACATAGAGCGCCCGGGCCGCTGCGGGGGTGAGCTTCCAGCGGTTGGCGAGCGCGATCTCGCAGATCAGCTCGCCGGTCGCGGCGGCCGATGCGTCGAGGTAGCGCGGCCCCGGCGGCAGCGTGCCGGGACTCACGTGGTGGTCGACGCAGGCGACGGGCACGCCCGACTCCGCCACGGTATGGCTGAGCATGCCGAGGCGGCCGAGATCCGAAATGTCGAGGACGACGATGACTTCGGCGGTGCGCAGGGTCTTGACCGCTTCGCCGGAGCGATCGACGCCGGGCAGGTCGGCGAAGAGAAAGCGAAAGCGATCGGGGGTGGCGGTCGGATTGGCGATGGTGACATCAACGCCGATCGCTCGGAGCAGATGCACCAGGCCCACTTCGCTGCCGAGCCCGTCGCCGTCGGGATTGACGTGGGTGGTCAGCGAAACGCGCCGACCCGGTAGCAGGATTTCCGCTATCGCCTGGGCCGCGGTCAGCTTCTCGGCGGACAGGGTGATCGACATGCGGGGGAAGATAGACTATTAGGCGATTAGGCGATTAGGCGATTAGTGGGACGCCCTAACCAACTAATCGACTAATCGACTAATCGACTAATTGACTAATCGACTGATCGCCTAATTCGCTGCTGCCAGCTTCGACTTTCTGATCGAGTACCCGAAGTAGATCACCAATCCGATCACCAGCCAGATCACCAGCCGCATCCAGGTGCGCATCGGCAGCCCGGTCATCAGATACGCCGACGACAGCACGCCCATCGGCCCGACGAACCAGATCCACGGGGTTTTGAACGGCCGCTGCAGATTGGGCTCGCGGACCCGGAGTACCATCACCCCGGCCGCGACGATAGCGAATGCCAGCAGGGTGCCGATCGAGACGAGTGACGCCGCCTCGCGCACGTTGAGGAACGCCGCGGGGATGGCCACGGCGATTCCGACGAGCGCCTGGGTGATGTACGGCGTGCGGAACTTGGGATGGATCTTGTTCACGAACGGCGGCAGCA
>CAYNNS010000484.1:0-1814 GCA_964398345.1 uncultured Gemmatimonas sp.
GCACGGGTGGCAGGGATCGAAATCGTGCAACGGCGTGATCGGCTCGCTGTAGGTCCGGTCCGCGATCTCCGGATCGGTCATGATCGTGGCGGGATTGGAGTTCACCAGGATGACGCGATAGCCCTCCTCGCGCAGCGCTCGCGCGGCCTGGGTGCCGGAGTAATCGAACTCCGCCCCCTGCCCGATCACGATCGGGCCGGAGCCGATCAGCAGGACGGAGCTGAGGTCAGTCCGCTTGGGCATGCAACAGATCCTGCAGCGTGCGGTCGAAGGACAGCTGCGGGCGCCAGCCGGTGTCGGCCCGCAGCTTGGTGGCATCACCGACAAGGTGCTGGATGTCGGAGCGCCGCGCGAGCCGGGGCTCCAGCTCCGGTCGCACCTTCCACTGCGCCAGGCGCTCCAGCCGCTTCACCACGTCGGTCAGGGCACGTCCCTCGCCCGACGCGATGTTGTAGACCTCCCCCGCGGTCCCCCGCTCCAGCAGCGCGAGGTACGCGTCGGCGACGTCGCGCACATCCAGAAAGTCGCGCACGGTGTCGAGATTGCCGGACTTGATCACCGCCGCACCGATCCGCTTGGCCGCGACGATGCGGCTGGCGAGAGCCGGTACGACGAAACGGATGTCCTGGCAGGGACCGGTGTGCGGGAAAGGCCGCGCGATCATAACGCGCAGTCCGGTGCGGCGCGACACCTCGAGGGCGGCGATCTCGGCGCCGAGCTTGCTCCCGGCATAGGGGGAACAGGGCAAAGCGGCATCGCTCTCCTTGTGTGCCTCGCCCCGGCCCGAGCCATAGACCTCGCCCGTGGAAACCACGAGAAAGTTCGGATCTCCCTGGCGCGTCGCGGTGCGCAGCCCGAGGACCTCCGCGAGCCGCGCGGTCCCGGCGGCATTGACCTCCCAGGCCAGCCCCGGGTTTTCCCTGGCCTCGCTGCCGGAGGACAGCGCGGCCAGGTGGACCACGGCGTCCCAGCGGCCCCGCGAGGCTGCTTCGATCGACTCGGCACTGGCGAGCTCGAGCTCGCGCCACTCGATGCGCGCGGCCTCGGTGGAGCCCAGCACCGGAGAGGGTCCCGCGCCGCGCCGGTGGGTTCCGACGACGGCGTGCCCGCTGTCGAGCATCCGGCGGGCGAGCCAGCCGCCGACGAAGCCGTCCGCACCGGTGAGGAGAATCTTCACCGGGGCTTGCTCAGGCGGGCGAGATCGGCATCCACCATCATCCGCACCAGCGCGGGGAAATCCACCGTCGGGCTCCAGCCCAGCTCCGCTGTCGCCCGGCGTGGATCGGCGCGGAGCAGGTCCACCTCCGCCGGACGGGAGAACGCCGGGTCCTGCACGACGCAGCGTTGCCAGTCCAGCCCGGCGTGCGAGAAGGCGAGCTCGACCAGATCGCGTACGCTGTGGCTTGCTCCGGTTCCGATGACGTAATCCGTCGGCGTGGAGCGCTGCAGCATGCGCCACATGGCGTCGACGTAGTCGCCGGCAAACCCCCAGTCGCGCTGGGCCTCGAGGTTGCCGAGCCGGAGCTCTTGGGCCAGGCCGAGCTTGATACGCGCGACGCCGTCGCTCACCTTCCGGGTGACGAACTCCATGCCGCGGCGCGGCGACTCGTGGTTGAACAGGATCCCGCTCACCGCGTAGAGCCCGTACGACTCCCGATAGTTCACGGTGATCCAGTGCCCGTAGACCTTGGCCACACCGTACGGCGAGCGCGGATAGAAGGGGGTGCCCTCGTGCTGCGGCGACTCCTGCACCTTCCCGAACATCTCGGAGGAGCTCGCCTGGTAGAAGCGCGCCGCCGGGTGCGCCAGCCGGA
>CAYNNS010000485.1:0-1813 GCA_964398345.1 uncultured Gemmatimonas sp.
CCGAAGCCCTTGGCGTCATTGAACCACTTCACGGTGCCGATCGTACGCATTTCCTGCTCCTGTTGTAGGTGTAATCGGAGTCCCGGAAACGGTACTGACCGACTACAAATTGTTCGCGAGCTCTACCCCTCGCGCGGGCGGCTTCGGTGTTGAAACGAACCAGGGGGGTCGCGTTGAGAGCGACCCCCCCGCATCGATCCCGAAGCCTGCATGAATACGCCATTCGGCATATTCAGCGTGATCAAAATAGCACATGGACCGCTGAAGTTCAACCGGCCCCGCTGGATGCCCGCTACGGCTCCGCGATCGCCAGGCTGTCTTCGGGAATCGTCACGCCATCGGCGCCGAGCAGACGGAAGAGCTTCCACTGCTCCTGCTTGGCGGACCAGACCCGCGGTCCATTGTACATCAGCGAAATCAGCAACACGCCGTCGGGTCGCCCGAGATAGCCGGACACCGTCGCCACGTCACCGAGCGTTCCGGTCTTGGCGCGGACGACACCGGGCCCGGGCAGTCCGCGCGCCAGCTTGCGCAGGGTTCCCACGCCGTTGGTCGGAAGCAATGCGGAGAATCCCCGGCCGGCCGGCTGGAGCGGGAAGCGCGCGAGGTACGCCACGAACGTCAGCGGCGAGGCCCGGTCCTCGTGCGAGAGCCCGCTCCCGTCGACGAGATGAACGCCGTCGAGCTCGCCGGTGATCTGCTGCACGTGTGCGGTCAAACGATCGGCAGGATGGTCGTCTCCCGCGGCCCAACGCAGCATCAGCTCGGCGCCGATGTTGAGACTGCGGCGATTCACTTCACTGGCGATCGAGTCGAACGGCTCGGAGCTGACTTCCGCCAGCACCGCCGGGGCGTCGGTGGAGACCGGTGAGGAGACTCCCGCGGCGCGAATCCACTCGATTCCGGCCTCGCGCAGGGCGCGCGACCAGGTGGCTTCGAGCAGCACGCGCGGGTCGGGAGTGGGAGTCGTGAACCAGCGGGCGCGGGCCCGAGTCCCGATGCTGCCGGTCACCACGATGCGGCCGCCCCCTTCGCGTGAGAAACGGAGCCGCGAGCTGCGCCCCTGCACGGTGCGCGCGTGGATCTCGACGAGCTCGCCCACGCCGGCTGGCGATTCCGCGACCAGGAACGGCGCCTTTTCGGGAGCGCCACCCGGGGCAACCGCGAAGCTCAGCAGGTTTTCGTTGAGGGTCAGCTCGCCGATGAGAGGGGCGAAGAGCCGGCCTCGGTGCTTGGGACTCCAGGCGTCAGGATAGACGGCGTCGGCTTCACCCACCGCGCTGACCACGTTGAAAGGACCGACCAGCCGGCGGATCCCCGCCTGGCGGAGCTGCGTCGCCAGCTCACTGAGGCTGGGTCCGCCGCGGGTGGGGCGTTCGAGCGTCGGATCGCCGTTGAGCTCGAGCGCCCAGCTTCCAATCCAGGTACCGGTGCCAGGCTCGACATGTCCGTTGCCGACCACGCGAGTGTGCCGCCGGGCATCGCCACCCACCACGCTCCGCGCGAAGCCGGTGGTGAAGAGTTTCACCGTCGAGGCCGGGATCATGGGCCGGGTCGCATCGACGCTCCAGATCAGCTGGCCATCGAGAGTCGCGACGGCGACCGCCCAGGTCCCCGGCGCCACACGTGCTGCGCGCGCGAACCAGGTCGTGAGCTGCTCCTGAATCGAACGCCCTGCGTGCGCGTGCTTGGGATGCCCGCCGGCTGAGGCCGGAGCGGCAGTGAGGGCCAGCAGCAGGAGAGCGCCGACTCTAGGCGTCATTTCAGCAGGGACTTGGCGATGGTAAGCAATTGCATGTTGCTGGTCCCCTCA
>CAYNNS010000486.1:0-1811 GCA_964398345.1 uncultured Gemmatimonas sp.
AGCATGCTGGAATGATATCTTCTTTCGCATGACCGACCAATTCAAGAAGCTCACCCCCGTCCTGCTGGTCGACGCGATCGAACCCTGCCTCCCGCTCTGGGTCGACCGCCTCGGCTGGAACCGCCAGACTGAGGTGCCCCACGGCGACGGGCTGGGCTTCGTGATCCTGGCGAAGGATGGGGTCGAAGTGATGTACCAGACCTGGGCCAGCGCCGCGGCCGACACCGGCGGCCCGAACCTGCGCAAGGCGACCGGCACCTCGACCGCGCTCTTCATCGAGGTGGGCGACCTCGGCGCGATCGAGCAGCAACTGAAGGGCTATCCGATCGCGCTGCCGCGCCGGCGGACCTTCTATGGAATGGATGAGATCGGGGTGACCGAGGCGGGCGGCCACCTCGTCATCTTCGCGCAGCCCGCAGCGTCCTGAGCGGCGGGAGCCTGGCGGGCCGTTCGCCGTGCACCACGGCCCCGGCCCAGGTCTTGTAGACCAGTTCCCGGTTCTCCCGCACCGCCCTGAGCAGTACCCCGCCCCGGCTCATGTCGCCGCGTCCCACGAAGGTTTCGGGGAACTTGAGCCGCTCGCCGAAAGCCGCGTGCAGCAGCTCGGCGTATTTCCCGGTGGCGATGCTGCCGAGCAGGATCACCTCGCCGTCGGCATCGAGCTGGCTCGCGAGCGCCGCGGCGTCGCGCTCGAGCGGCTTGCGGTAGGGGCTGTGGTCGAGGTCGATGTCTCCGCGGGACATCTTGCGGAGATCGGTGGCCGTGACGGGGAGATCGTGGGGTACCAGGCCGCGGTCACAGGTGATGACGCGGACCTGCTCACAGAAGTGAGTCGCGTAGGCCAGCTTGCCGCGGAAGTAGAGTCCGCTCAGGAAGGCGAAGACTTCTCCGATCCCCGCGCTCTCTGACTTCACCCGCACCGCAAGGGAAAAGCTGGCTCGCGGTGAGAGCAGAATGCGCGTGCGTTTGCCTGACGTGTTCGCGGGAGACAGCAGAAAGAGCCGCTTCATGGGATAGGGACAAGATACCCGAGTTCCGCCGGGTTCCCAACGCCAAAACCCAAGGTAGACAAGCCCACACATTACAGCGCTATTTCCTGCGAACCCGCCTCGGATCCACCTCTTTCAGGTTCCCACTGGAGTCAACCTCGAAGAACATTTCCCCTGCTCCGCCGGCCGTTGCAACGTAACAACCTGGAGTTAGGCGAACTGGCGCCACTTCGGTTGTGAATCCTTGTGGTGCAGAACCGTATTTGAAGCGGTGGAGTCGCTGCCGAGGCTCTGCCCCAATCCTCCACATCGTCCGCCAGATCTGCGGCGACTTGTCACCGCAGGTGGAAACGTTTACGCCGTCGGTCTCCACTGATTCGCTGCCACCACGCTCTGGCGAGAGGACAAACTCAAGACTGTCTCCCGTTGAACCATCGACAATCCAAATCGCGCGACGCGGGGGACAACCTGAGAGTCCAAGCATCGTGAAAAACAAGAGAATGCAGCGAGAAATAGCCACCGTACTTCCCCTCACGGCCTTGGTTGGTTCCTACTCGTGAGCCGACACGCTGACTCCACTGTCCGAACTAAACACGCGGCTGCTGCTTGGGCCTGAGCCTCGTAGGCACCAGGGTATTTTGTCCAATCATAAACGTTGAAGTGGAACCCCCAATACAGTACGAACTCAGTCCCAAGATCAATGTAGTAGTCTATTGGTCCCATCCCTTGGCATTGACCTGCATGGTAAACCTCATGGGCGAACGTCTCTGACGTGCACCCTGTTGTTGGTCCAGTTATTCGTACCGATCCCCTGGTTGGGGT
>CAYNNS010000487.1:0-1800 GCA_964398345.1 uncultured Gemmatimonas sp.
CCACGCCGCACGACGAGTGGGGCTACGGCGCCTCGAACGAGAACATTCTGGTGGACATTCCCGTCAAAGGCGTGACGACCAAGGCGCTGGTGCACTTCGATCGCAACGGGTTCGCCTACACGATCGACCGCAGCACCGGACGAGTCCTGTTGGCGGAGAAATACGGCCCCGCGAACTGGGCGCGGGCCGTGGATCTCCTGGGCGGAGCGCCGCAAACTGACCCGCGCTTCGCAGCGCCCAGCCAGAGCTCAGCGCCAACTGCAGGCATCTGTCCTGCCAGCATCGGGACGAAATTCCTTCAGCCCGCGGCGTTCTCGCCTGCCAGCGGGTTCTTCTACGTCCCGCTCAACAACCTTTGTATGGATTTGAAGGTCATGCCCGCGACCTCAGCCGCCGGGCAATCCTCGCCTGGTCTGACCGCCAAGTTCACTCCCGGCCCGGGCGGCAGCAGTGGGCGGTTCATCGCTTGGGACGCGGGCGCCGCGACGATTGCCTGGGAGGTCAAGGAGCCGCTCCCGGTCTCAGGCGGGGCGCTCGCGACCGCAGGCGGGCTGGTTTTCTATGGAACGATGGATGGCTGGCTAAAGGCACTGGACCAGAAGAGCGGGCGCGAGCTCTGGAAGTTCAAGTGTCCATCCGGGATCGTCGGGAATCCCATCGCCTTCGCCGGCACGGACGGCAAGCAATACATCGCGGTGCTGTCGGGAATCGGAGGCTGGTGGGGGTTGGGTGCCAACGGAGCCATTCCCGACTTCGGGTCGATCACCAACGCCGGCGGCGTGCTGATGGTCTTCGGGTTATGAAGTTCCGGCTGATCACGTGGTGGGTGATCGTACCGCTGCTCGCGCTGCTCTGGATCACGCTCGACCGGCCACGGCCGCAGCCTCCGCATCAAGCCGAGTGGCTGGACGCCGGCGGCGTGCTGGTGCGGACGGTGCGGGCCGGCTCGGGGGATACGACGCTGCTATTGCTCCACGGTTACGGCGAATCGCTCACCACCTGGCGCGCGACGTTCGATGCCCTGGCCATTGGGCATCGCGTCGTCGCAATCGACCTTCCCGGTTTTGGCGCGAGTGCCAAGCCGGACGTTCCCTACTCGCTCCCGGCGATGACCGAAAGGCTCTCGCGGTTCATCGACCATTGGACCACCGGCCCTCTGGTCCTCGTCGGCCATTCCATGGGGGGCGAGCTGGCTGCCTCGCTCGCGCTGGCGAGGCCCGACCGAGTCAAACTCCTGGTGCTGATTGCGCCGGCGGGGTATCGCATCGGCTTGGGCGGAATCGCGGGATCCATGACGCCGGGAAAGGCCCGCACCATCGGGCGCTATCTGGCGCTCCGCTCCTTTATTACTCCCATCCATGACCCCGGCTGGCTGCGCGAGCCCGACTCCAGCGCCGAGTACGAGCAAACCGGAGACACAGCCTACAGCAGGGCAGCGGCCCGCGTGCTCGAGGACTTCGATTTCGTTGCGCTCCGAGACCGGTTTCGCGATCTGGTTCAGCCAACTCTGTTGATCTGGGGTGGACTCGATCCTGTGGTTCCCTTCAGCGTCGGCGATACCCTCTCCCACCTCATTCCCTGTGTCCATTTCCTGCCACTGCCAAAGGCCTTTCACCGCCCACACGCCGAGATCCCCGACACGGTAATCACAGCAGTCAGGGGCTTCCTCTCGCAGCCCGGCTGCACTGGATCGTAGGAGCAAAGACTACTATCTTGGGCCGCTTCGCGGCCCCCATTCCCATCCCTAACGGGAGGTTGCCTCTGGACCTGCCCACTTCTCACCGGATCCCGGTGGCTTGG
>CAYNNS010000488.1:0-1747 GCA_964398345.1 uncultured Gemmatimonas sp.
GGCAGCCCCACCGGACGCGGCCGGCCCGCCCCGCGGCCATGGCGGCCCCCGCGACGCTCTTCGGGGAGTGGGGAGTGACCATCATGGCCGTGGACGAAGCGCCCTCGGATCTGACCCAGAAGCAGCTGGCCGAGGCGCTCGCCGTCGGGGGCGACGTGTGGCCCGGGACGACGCTGCCGGACATCGGCGAGATCACGCTGCAGGCGAGCCGGATCGCGGGCGACATCGGCGTGATCACCAACCGGATCGGCGGCGCGCTCGACTCCACCGCGGTCGCCGATGTCAAAGCGAGCCTCAAGGACCTGCGCACCACGGTGCAGCGGCTGACCCAGATCGCCAACGCCCAGAGCGAGAACTTCGGCACGCTGACCGGCAACCTGACCCGCACGTCGGGCGAGGTCGACATCGCGTCGCGGCGCTTCAACACCATCATGGGCCGGGTGGACAGCGCCACCCGGGATGGCGGGCTGCAGGAGGTGATGAACTCCACGCGGCAGACCAGCGCGGCGCTGCGGCAGATCACCGCCGACATGCAAGACATCGTGAACGACGTGAAAGCGCATCGCCAGAGCCTGGTGCGGGTGCTCACCGCGAGCGACTCCCTGCTCACGCGGGTCCAGCAGGGGCGCGGCACGCTGTCCCTGCTGGCCAGCGATTCGGCGCTGTACAACGAGGCGACCGGGGCGGTCAAGCAGCTCCGCAACCTGCTGGCGGACATCCAGGCTAACCCGCGCCGCTATTTCCGCTTTTCGGTCTTCTAAGGTCTCCATGGCGAAACGAAGACCGGAGCGGGAGGTATCCGCGGGTGGCATCGTGTTCCGGCGCGACGGCGCGGGCGCGATGCGCTTTCTGCTGATCCGGGACTCTTACGACAACTGGGGCTTCCCCAAGGGGCACCTCGAGGATGGGGAATCGCCCGCGGTGGCGGCCCTGCGCGAAACCGAGGAGGAAACCGGACTCCGCGATCTGGTGCTCCACGGCCCGATCCGGATCATCGACTGGCACTTCCGGTTTCGCGGCCGCTTCATCCACAAGTACTGCCACTTCTTCCTCTTCGAGTCGAGCGAGGGCGAACCCATTCCTCAGGAGGACGAGGGCATCACCGCGTGCCACTGGCGCAGTCTCGAGGAAGCGCTCCAGGAGCTGAGTTACGAAAATGCGCGCGGTGTCCTGCGCCGCGCGGGAGACATGGCGCGCACCCTCGTCGCCATGGGCGCGGGCCGCTCCCGGCCCAGACCGAACCCGATCGCGCCCAGCTGAGCGATGCGCGCCATCGCCGCCCTGCTCGACAGCCGGGGCGCGCTCGGCGCCGTCCGCCGTTCTCTGCCCCGGAGTGCTCCGCCGGTGCTCGCCTGCCGTTCGGCGGCCGGACTGCAGCGCATTCTCGCGAGCCGCTTGATCGAGGCGATCGTGCTCGGCGCGGCGGCCGCCCGCAGCGATGCCCTGGTGCCCCTGCTCGCGCGCTTTCCCAGAGTTCCCATCATCATATTCGGTGTGATCCGCTCGGAGGACGCCGAGTCCCTGCTCAGCTGGCACCGCCTCGAGCTCGCCGCCGTAGCCATCCTTGGGGTCGACGATGCAGTGGTCGGGGATCTGATCATGCGCGAAACGGTTACAGCCCGCCGGGCGACCGCGCTCGAAGATGCTCCACGCCTGCTCCGGCTGACCGAGCCGCTCCAGCTCCGGGGCTGGGCCCCACTCGTGATTACTCCGGGCCGTCCTCCTCGAACTGGGGCCCTTGCCAAGA
>CAYNNS010000489.1:0-1729 GCA_964398345.1 uncultured Gemmatimonas sp.
GGCGTTGATGTTGGCCGGGAGCACCGTGTACCCGTCCACGCCGTTGGCCAGGTGCCTGTTGATCCCGTCCCAGGCCCGGCCCTGGGCACCCGTTGGCAAAGGTGTTCCGCCGATACCTCCCGATTCGGGGGGAACTCGGCGGGAACGAGGTCATTCTGTCGGCTCCGCTCCAGGCGGACCGGCGGTCGGGCGGTCGGGCGGACAAGAGCCCACAGGACGCCGTTCCGGTAGCATCCGAACTGTCAGCCGGACCGCCAGACCGCCCGACCGCCTGGCAGAAGAACGCCCCCCCGATTCCAGATCTCCCAGGCATCAGCGTCGTCGCGCCACAGCGCGGGCTGATGGATGCGCCGGCGTGGGGCTCGCTCTCGCAGGTTGCCGGCACGATCAGCGCATGCACCAAGTGCTTTCTGTGCAAAGGCCGCAGGAACACGGTGCCCGGCGAAGGGAGCGCCACGAGCGGGCTGATGTTCGTGGGCGAGGGCCCCGGACAGACCGAGGACGAGACCGGGCGTCCCTTCGTGGGCAAAGCGGGAGAGCTGCTCACCAAGATGATCGAGGCGATCGGCCTCCAGCGCGGCGACGTTTACATCGCCAATGCGGTCAAGTGCCGGCCGCCGCAGAATCGGAAGCCCTTGCCGGACGAGCTGGCTGCCTGTTGGCCGTTCCTCGAACGTCAGATCGAGCTGGTCAAGCCCAAAGTACTGGTCGCGCTCGGCGCGACGGCGGCGGAGACGTTGTTGCAGGCGCGCCGCAGCCTTGCGGATTTGCGTGGGAGAGTGCATTCCTACCGCGGCACCCCGTTGATCGTCACCTATCATCCCGCGGCACTCCTCAGGAACCCCAACTGGAAAAAACCGGCCTGGGATGACATCCGTATCGCCCGACAGCTTCTCGACCGTTGAATCCTCGCTCCGGGCCGCGCCCTGGAGCCCGGAAGCTGAGCAGGCGGTGCTCGGAGCGATGCTGCTCGACCAGGACGCGGCGCTGCGTGCCGCGGAGCTGCTCGATCATGCCATGTTCTACCGAGAAGCTCACCGGCGGCTCTTCCGCGCCATGGTGACGCTGACCGAGCAGCGCGTGGTCATCGACCACATCACCCTGCGCGATGAGCTGTTGCGCCGCAACGAGCTCGAAACCGTAGGCGGGGTCGAGTATCTCGCCGAGCTGGTCGACGTCGTCGCGACGCCGGCGAATCTCGAGCATCACGCCCGGATTCTGCGCGAAAAGTCCATCCTGCGGCGGCTGATCGAGGCGTCGACCGGAATCATCCAGCAGGCGTACGACGGCCGGCTCCCCGCGAATGAGCTGCTCGACGATGCCGAGGGGCGAATCTTCCGGATCTCGCAAGAGCGCCGCCAGGACGGGTTCGTGCGGATCAAGGAAATGCTCTGGCCGACGATGGAGCGGATAGAAACGCTGCATCGGAGCGGTGCAACGGTTACCGGGGTGCCGAGCGGCTTCGCAGATTTGGACTCGTTGACTTCGGGTTTCCAGCGCTCTGAGCTGGTGATCGTGGCGGCACGACCCTCGATGGGCAAGACGGCGTTTTGCCTCAACATCGCCACGAACGCGGCGCACAAGGGCACCGGCGTCGCCATCTTTTCGCTGGAAATGTCCAAGGACGCGCTGGTGCAGCGGATGCTCTGCGCGGAAGCACTCATCGACAGCCAGGCGGTGCGTCAGGGCCGCATCAAGGACTCCGACTATCCCAAACTGGCGCGCGCGT
>CAYNNS010000490.1:0-1727 GCA_964398345.1 uncultured Gemmatimonas sp.
AAGGATAAAGACAGTCGGTCGGGCGGTCGGGCGGTCGGGCGGACCGCTTGCTGACGCGAGGTCGCGATCGGTGCGGACGACGAGCGATTCCGCCATGGCCGTCTGCCCGAGGGCCCGGCCGAGCAGGCGGGTTATGCGGGCCATGTCGGCGATGCGGTCCGTAGCCAGCTCCAGCACCGGCACACCCAGGCCCCGCAAGCGCTCCGCGGCGCCGCGATTGGCGCCCGACTGGTACAGCAGGACCAGATCGGGGTGCGCCGCGACCACCGCTTCGACGTTGGGTTGCATCCCGTTGCCCAGGTCGGCGACGCGAGCCGCCTCGGGGGGATAGTCGCAGTAGCGGGTACGCCCCACGACCCGGTCCCCCACCCCCAGCGCGAACAGCAGCTCGGTGGTGGCGGGGATCAGCGAGACGATGCGCCGCGGCGGGGCGGGAAGAGCGGTGCGTTCGCCGGCGTCGTCGACCAGCTCACCGGGAAGGGCGGGTGGGGTCGGCCGGCACGCGACCGCGGCGAGCAGAATGCAGCCAAGAGAAAAACGGGACACCCTGACCCTCCCCCGAGGGAACCGTGGGTGACACGAGCGCGGAGGTCTCCTGGCTAGGGGCTCCCGCGGGCCTTCCCGGTTTCCCAGTGGCGTAGCGCGGGGGGGACAGCGCCCCTCACAGTGGCGGGGCCGCGCCGGATTCGCACCGGCTTCCGAGCGTCCGCGTTCGTGATGTCGCGGCGAACTTAGGAGCGCGGCCCTGGAGTCGCAAGAGCCCGGGCCAGCTCGGCCACCAGCGGCTCGCGCCTGGCCTGCAAGGCCTCACGTTGCTCGGGGCTGGTCGCGTCGAGCGCCTCCAGGTCGAGCCGGGCAATCGCATCGGCGAGGTAGAGCGGATGCGGCGCCACGGGCGCCACACGGCCCTGGCGGAGCATAACCCGCGCGCAGATCAGGAAGCCGAGTCCGGCGACCGCGACGAGCAGAATCAGGACCAGCCTGCGCGACTCGGCCGGGGCCGGAAGGCTCACGTCGATCGAGCCGCGATTCCCGGCCCGCCCGGTCCAGCGCCGGAACGCCCTGCCGCTCATCTGCTGTGTCGCCGAGGCCACAAATCCGGCCGTCACGACCCGCGCGCCGGGATCCTCCAGCAGCACGAACACCGAGTCGGTTCCCGGCGCCGTGGGCGCCGAGAACCGCCGCGCCGCCCCGGGAATGTGGTATTGCAGGATCAGCTCCTTCTGGCCCGGGGAAATCGGCGCGAACACCAGCACGCTGTCGCCGCGAAACTCCACGGCTTCGGCCGAGAACTGGCTCAGCGCCGCGTCGGCGAGCTGCACGTTCTGCGCTGCGGAGGGCAGCAGCCCGCCCCAGGACGGCTGCTTCCCGCGGGAGACCCGGGTGCGCTCCCCGCTGTTCTGCAGGACGATCCAGTCGACCACGGTGCGGCTGCCGGTCTCGTCGGCCCCGCTGATCAGCAGGGTGCGTTCCCGCGCGGTGACCGCGGCGCTGCTCGAGGTGTCGGCGACGATGATGACGACCGCGGTGTCGGGGCGGCCCGGATTGGTCGCGACCGGAGCCGAGAAATACTCGATCCCGTCGTGCCGCACGCTGAGCAGGTATGCCGCGGTGGTCTAGGCGGCAAAGGGGAAGCCGCGCCCGCCGCGGGCGTGGGAGCCGCCGGGATCGGACCTGCCGAGCGGCCGAGCGCGACACACGGTAAGCCTCGCCGCCCGCGCGGCCGA
>CAYNNS010000491.1:0-1716 GCA_964398345.1 uncultured Gemmatimonas sp.
ACGCGGATCCTCGAGCGGGCCCAGGCCGGCGATCGCAAGGCGCTGGACCAGCTCTTCCCGTTGCTGTACTCCGAGCTGCATGCGATCGCCAGCCGCGAGATGCGGGGCGAGCGATCGTATCACACCCTTCAGCCCACCGCGCTGGTGAACGAAGCCTATCTGCGGCTCCTGGGTGGCGACGGAACACCGAATTGGCACGACAAAGCCCACTTTCTGGGCGCGGCGGCGCGGGCGATGCGCAACGTCCTGGTAGACCACGCCAGGGCCCAGAAAGCCCAGAAGCGGGACGCCGGGCTCCGGGTTACGCTCACCGACAGCAACGCCAAGTCGGAGGACGCCGCCTTCACGCTCGACATGCTCGCCCTCGACGATGCGCTGACCCGGCTGGGAGCAGCCGAGCCCCGTTGGGCCCAGGTCGTGGAGCTCCGCTTCTTCGGAGGGCTCGAGATCGAAGAGGCGGCAGAAGGCTCCAGATCTCGCCGGTGACCGTGAGTCGCGACTGGCGCTTCGCCAAGGCCTGGCTGGCGGACAAATTGGTTACGCAGGCGTGAGCCAGCCGGACGACCCGAGCTCCGGCGAACAGATCCGCGCGGTGCGCGCGCTGTTCGATGCCGCCATCGCCCTCCCCGAAGAAAAACGCGCTGCCTACCTCGCTTCCGCGGACCCGGCCCTTCGCAAGGAGGTCGAACGTCTGCTGACCGCAGCGACCAGCGGGGAGAAGCTCTTCGAGTCGGGGCCCACAGCAGCGAAACGAAGGGAGGAGTTCTTCGCCAAGCTGCGCGCCGTGCTCGAGGGCAAATACCTGATCGAGCGGGAGCTCGGCCACGGCGGCATGGCGACGGTGTTCCTCGCGCAGGATCTCCGTCACGTGCGCCCCGTCGCCCTGAAAGTCCTGCACCCCGACATCGCGTCCGGAGTCGGCATCGATCGGTTCCAGCGGGAGATCCGTTTCGCGGCTCGCCTCCAGCACCCTCACATCCTGCCGGTCCACGAATCCGGTCATGCCCGGGCGGGCCCCGGAGAGCCGGCCATCCTCTGGTACTCCATGCCCTACGTCGAGGGCGAATCGCTGCGCGATCGACTCCGCCGGGAGACGCAATTGCCCGTGACCGAAGCGGTCCGGATCACCCGAGAAGTGGCCGACGCGCTCGAGTACGCCCACCACCAGGGCGTGATCCATCGTGACATCAAGCCGGAGAACATTCTGCTCTCCTCGGGTCACGCGCTGGTCGCGGATTTCGGGATAGCGCGCGCAGTGACGGATGATGAGAGCACGGGCCATGGGCCACTCACCGCTACCGGCGCTGCTATCGGCACCGTGGCATACATGAGCCCGGAGCAGTCGAGCGGCGAACATCGCGTTGATCCGCGCACCGACCAGTACTCCCTGGCGTGTGTGCTGTACGAGATGCTTGCGGGCGAGCCTCCGTTTACCGGCCCCACGGCCCAGATGATCATCACCCGCCGGTTCACCGAAGCCCCCCGCCCGCTGCGCGCCAGCCGGGACGCGGTGCCGGCCCAGGTCGAGCGCGCGGTTGCTTCAGCGTTAGCACGAGTGCCCGCAGATCGGTTCCCTTCGGTGGCGAGTTTTGCCGAAGCTTTGGTGGCGCCCCCGGAAGTAGCGCCCGCGCAGCCGCGCAAGACTAGATCGCGCGCTCTCCTCGGCTTGGTCGGAGTCCTCTTCCTTGCCGTCCTGTTCCTGACCTGGCGGCTGCT
>CAYNNS010000492.1:0-1691 GCA_964398345.1 uncultured Gemmatimonas sp.
CCGGTGGGACCCCGCGGCGTCTATGACGAGGCTAAGCGCTTCGCCGAGGCGATGACGATGGCGTATCAGCGCTATCACGGCGTCGAGACCAGGATCGTCCGGATCTTCAATACCTACGGTCCCCGCATGCGACCGCGCGACGGCCGCGTGGTCTCGAACTTCATCGTGCAGGCACTGCTCGGGGAGCCCATCACGATCTACGGGGACGGGGGGCAGACGCGCTCCTTCTGCTACGTGTCCGACCTCATCGAGGGCATCTACCGGCTGTTCCGGAACGATCGCCGCGACCCCACCAACGTCGGCAACCCGCGCGAATACACCGTGGCCGAGCTGGCGAAGCAAATCAAAGCGATGACGGGGAGCGCCTCGCCGATCGTCTTCGAAGCCCTCCCTACCGATGACCCGAAGGTTCGCCAGCCTGATATCCGGGTGGCCCGGGAGGTGCTCGGCTGGGAGCCCAAAGTACCGCTTTCCGAGGGGCTTACCCGCACCATCGAGTATTTCCGGCAAATCGTCTCAAACTGAGAGCGTCATTATCTTTCGCGCATGCACGTCAGCGCGGATCACCTCCTTACCCAGGCGCGGGAGCGCTTTGCCCTTCAGGACTATTACGGGGCCGCTCACCTGCTCGAATCGGTGCTCGAGACCGAACAGAGCTTCGCCGATGTCCACCATCTGCTCGGGCTTTGCCTGGCCATGATCGGCCAGCGGGATCGTGCGCTGGCTCACTTCGAGCAGGCGCTGGCGCTGAACCCGCGCTACATCGAAGCCAACATCCACCGCGGTATCCTGCTCAACGAGCTGGGCCGCGAGGACGAAGCTGCCGCGGCGTTTCAGGCGGCGGTCGGGCACGAGCAGGGAGGGGGATTGGGTTTCTCGCGCCAGGTGGCAGGCCGGCTCGCCAATCTGCATGCGCAGCTCGGCGAAGCGTACGCTGAAGCCGGGGCGCCGACCGAGGCCATCGAGCAATTCCGTCACGCTATCGCCCTGGGCCCGGCGTTTCACGATCTTCGCTATCGCCTCGCGCGACTCCTGCTCGAATCGGGCCGCCCGCTCGAAGCGCGCGAGGAGCTGGAAGCCATTCTCGCCCAGCACCCCGAGTTCCACGATGCCAGAGCCTCGCTCGGGCTGGCCCATTATCTCTCCGGCGATGCCGCCTCCGCGCGGGACCTGTGGGCTCGGTTCCGGACCCAGCGCGCGGCCGACGCGCGCGTCGATGCCTACCTTGCCATGGCGCAGCGGCTACCGGCGTGATTCTCGTGGTGGTTCTGCTGGGCGTTCTGCTGGGGTGCTCTCCCGCGGCGGCGGACCATGAGCGTCTCGGCGATCGTGCCTACCGTGAGGGGCGCTACGCGGCCGCAGAAGCCGAGTATCGCGCCGCCGCGCATGGCAAAGGCGGCGCGCGGCTGTACGCCAAGCTCGGTGCCGCTGCGTTGCACAGCAACGACGTCACGACCGCCATCGAAGCCTACACCGCGCTCAAGGAAGCCGATGCTTCCCGCGCCGCCGAGGCCGCGGCGGGTCTCGAGCGTGCGGCGGTGCTCGCCTTGCGGGGGGGCGCCTCCGAAGTGACCCACCTGGCAGCCGCCGTTCGTGCACTGCGCAGCATCGCGCCCGGCCGGCCCATCGGGCGCTTCGGTCTCGCTCCCGTTGCGGAGCTCGACGCCAGCGAAGCGCTCGCCGCCCTGCCG
>CAYNNS010000493.1:0-1691 GCA_964398345.1 uncultured Gemmatimonas sp.
TCATCGTGCGATTCCACCTCCATGCGGCGGCTCAGATCACCGTCGCCATCGGCGTTTCTATGGTCGTTTCCCTGACGACCACGCCTATGATGTGCGCCCGGTTCCTTCGCCACGAAGAAGGCAAACACAATTTTGCCTATCGCTTCGCGGAAAACGCCTTCAATGGCGTCGTTCGTTTTTATGACCGTTGCCTGCGCGTCGTGCTCCGCCACCAGCTCCGTAACGCGCTGGTTCCCATCGTCACCCTGCTCGGTCTTTCGCTGCCGGCGGTTTTTTCCGGTGCGGTCTTCGTGGAGGCGATCTTCGGCTGGCCCGGCGTGGGCCAGCTGCTGGTGCAGGCGGTCCAGGCGCGCGATTACCCCGTCGTGATGGCCGCCGCGACGATCAGCGCGGCGCTGGTCGTGGCGGGCAACCTGCTCGCGGAAGTGCTGGCGGGCCTGGTGGATCCGCGGCTCCGGCATGCCCCGAGCTGAGCGGCGCCGGGTCTGGCGCGACCCGCGCGGCAAGATCGGGTTGGCGCTGCTCGCGCTGGTCGCCGCGCTCGCGATCCTCGCCCCGGCGCTGGCGCCCAGCGATCCCAACGCGCAGCGCGACGTGGTCGCGACCCGCTTTCTCGCTCCGCTCGCGACCGACGTGCATGGCGTGCTGCATCCCCTGGGCACCGACCGGCTGGGTCGCGACGTGTGGTCCCGGCTGCTCTATGGCGCGCGGGTCTCCCTGACGGTGGGACTCCTGGGCATGGCGCTCTCGCTGCTGATCGGGCTGCTGGCCGGATCGCTCGCGGCGGGCGGGCCGCCCGGTGTGCGCGTGTTACTGCTGGGCGCGGCCGACTTCGGGCTCGGCCTGCCCCGCGTGGTGCTGCTGCTGCTGCTCGCCGCGCTCTGGAAGCCCAGCGCGACCCTCGTGGTGGTGGTGCTGGGACTCACCGGCTGGATGCCCGTGGCCCGGCTGGTGTACGCGGAGGCCCGCGCGCAGCTCGCGCTGCCCTATGTGCAGGCGGCCACCGCGCTCGGGATCCGGCGCGCCGGCATCCTGCTGCGGCACGCGCTGCCTAATGCGATGGGCCCGGTGCTCGCGCTCGCGACGCTCGGCGTCGGCAACGCGATCACCCTCGAGGCGGGACTCTCCTTTCTGGGGCTCGGCGTGCAGCCGCCGGCGTCGTCGTGGGGCACCATGATCGCGTCGGGACGCGACACCGTGGTCAACGCGCCCTGGGTCGGCCTGGCGCCGGGCGTTGCGCTGGTGCTGGTGGTGGTGGGGTGTACGCTGGTTGCGGATGCCGTTAGTGAGCGGTAGGGGCGCCCTGAGCTATGAGCTATGCGTCTCGCGTCTCGCGTAGCGCGCAGCGCATAGCGCCCTAGAACTGCGTGCGGATTCCGAAACTGATGGTCCGGCCCGGCAGCACCGTGATGTTGTCCGGCTCGCCGGTCTGGCGGTTGAGCAGGTTGCTTCCGCTGAGCGTGATCCCGAGCCGAGGCCTGAGGTCGAAGGAAAAGCTCCCGTTCAGGTGGGTGACGCCGGGGTACTCCTTCCAGAAGCTGCGCAGATTGACCCCGACGAAGTCGTGGGGCCCGTGGGTGCTGCCGGCAAAGGCCTGGGCGATCGCCAGCCGGTCGTAGTAGATCCAGCTCATCGCGCGATAGCCGGTCAGCAAGGCCTGCCAGCGCGAGCCGGTCCGGGACGCGGTGAGG
>CAYNNS010000494.1:0-1045 GCA_964398345.1 uncultured Gemmatimonas sp.
CGCTCGAGCCGCGCTATGACCCCGCTCGCGCCCTGGCGTCGGCTCAGGAGCTGGCGCAGCGGCCGCGGACCCTGTGGCGCTACCGCGAGTGGTTGCCGTTCAGCGGAGAGCCGCGGTTCTCGCTCGACAGCGGGTTCACCCCGCTGATTGCGGCTCCCGAGCTGGCCCGCGCGCTGGGCGTCGCTCGCGCCTGGGTCAAGAACGATGCGGTGTCGCACCCCTCGCTCTCGTTCAAGGATCGCGTCGTTGCGGTAGCGCTCAACGCCGCGGCGGCCTTCGGGCTCGACACGGTCGCCTGCGCCTCGACCGGCAACCTCGCCAACGCCGTGGCGGCGCACGCCGCGCGCGCCGGGCTTGCCGCCTGGGTGTTCGTGCCGGAAGACACCGAGCCCGCCAAGCTCGCCGTGTCGGCCGCGTACGGCGCCCGGGTCGTGCGGGTTAGGGGCGCCTACGACGACGTCAACCGGCTCTGCAGCCAGGTCGCCGATCGCTTCGGCTGGGGCGTCGTCAACGTCAATCTGCGCAGCTACTACGCCGAGGGCTCCAAGACCTTCGGCTTCGAGCTGGTGGAGCAGTTGGGCTGGCGCTTTCCCGGCGCGGTGATCGCCCCGCTCGCGGGCGGCTCGCTGCTCAGCAAGCTCGCCAAGGCGTTCGGGGAAATCCGCGCCGCCGGTCTGGCCTCGGGAGCTCCGCCCCGGCTCTTCGGCGGCCAGGCCGCGGGCTGCGCGCCGATCGTCGAGCTGGTGCAGCGCGGCTCGGGGCCGCTGCGCCCCGTGCTTCCAAAAACCATCGCCCGCTCCCTCGCGATCGGAAACCCCGCCGACGGCAGCAGCGCCGCCCGCGCCATCTGGCAGAGCGGCGGCTGGGCCGCCGCGCCCGACGACGCCGCACTGCGAGAAGGCATCGCGCTGCTGGCCCGTACCACCGGCATCTTCACCGAGACCGCGGGCCGGGTGACGACCGCCGCCGCCCCCGAGCCCCCCCCGCAGGGCCCGCCCGGGCCCGAAGCACGAGCGGGTCCCCTCCTCACCGGCCACCGGCCCAA
>CAYNNS010000494.1:1055-1679 GCA_964398345.1 uncultured Gemmatimonas sp.
CGAGCTCGCCCGGCAGGGCCGGCTCGGTCCCGAAGACGAGCTGGTGCTCTGCATCACCGGCAACGGGCTCAAGACTCCCGATGCGCTGCCCGAGCGGCTGGTCGAGACCGCGCTGATCGACCCGCGCCTCGCGGAAGTTTCCGCATTGGCGAGCGCCACTCACTCCCACTCCCACTGAGGGTCCCCATGTCAGTCACCCTGCAATTGCCCAACGTGCTCGCCCGGCTGGCCGGCGGTCAGCCGAGGCTCACCGCCGATGGCGCCACGCTCGGCGAAGTCATCGACCGGATTTCCGGCCGCTTCCCCGAGCTTGCCCCGCGGCTGCGCGATGCCACGGGAGAGCCGTACCCCTTCGTCACCTTTTATCTCAACGACGACGACATCCGCTTTCAGGGCGGATTCGGGGCGGCGGTCAAGGACGGCGACGTCGTGACCATCGTACCCGCCGTCGCGGGAGGCTGACATGATCGCCAGTCTGAGCCAGCAGGAGCTGCTCCGCTACAGCCGGCACCTGGTGCTCCCGGAGGTCGGGCTCGCGGGACAGACCCGGCTCAAGAATGCCCGGGTGCTGCTGGTGGGCGCCGGAGGCCTCGGATCGCCGCTCGCCCTCTACCTCGCCGCCGC
>CAYNNS010000495.1:0-1676 GCA_964398345.1 uncultured Gemmatimonas sp.
GGGAATGCGAAGTCTGGGTTGTTTAAGATGACGTGCTGCTGAATGATTATTTCGCGGAAGGGGGGGCCCGGCTGCGCGGCCTCTTCATCGGGTTAGGCACGGGGCCGCTGCAGGAGCCCGGTCTCGCCATCGCCGAGCTCTCGCGCTGCGTGACCGAGCTCGGCCTGGCGGGCATTCAGATCGGCACCCACGTCGGGGACTGGAACCTCGACCATCCCGCGCTCTTTCCGGTCTTCGAGGCGGCGGAGCGCCTGGGCGCCGCGGTGTTCGTGCATCCCTGGGACATGCTGGCGCCCGAGCGGATGACGAACTACTGGCTGCCCTGGCTGGTGGGCATGCCCGCCGAGGCGGCGCTCGCGATTTGCTCGGTGATCTTTGGCGGGGTTCTGGAACGGCTGCCGCGTCTGCGCCTCGGCTTCGCGCACGGTGGCGGGGCCTTCGCCGGGATCCTCGGGCGGCTGGAGCGGGCCTTTGCCACCCGGCCCGACCTGGTCGCCGAGCGTAACCCGCACCCGCCGGCGAAGTACCTCCGCCAGTTCTACGTCGACTCGCTGACCCACGATCCCGACGCGCTGCGCACCCTGCTCCGGTTGCACGGGGCCGAGCGCGTGGCGCTGGGCTCGGACTACCCCTTCCCGCTGGGCGAAGAGCGGCCGGGCAGTCTGATCGCTTCCATGACGGACCTCGACGAGGTCACCCGGGCCCGGCTGCTGCACGGCACCGCGCTCGAATTCCTGGACCGCCGCATCGAGTCCTTCGGGTGAGCGCGGAGTATTCCGCCGACGCGGCCTGGGCTCGCGCCGAAGACGCCCGCGACCCGCTGGCCTGGTGCCGCGAAGCCTTCGAGCTGCCCCGGGATGCCGCGGGTGCGCCCCTGGCCTATCTCTGCGGGAACTCCCTCGGACTGATGCCCAGGGCATCCGCGACCCGGGTTCAGGCCGAGCTCGACGCCTGGGGTCGCCATGGCGTCGAGGCGCACTTCGAAGGGCCCCACCCGTGGTATCGGTATGGCGAGGCGCTGTGCCGACCGCTGGGGGAGTTGGCCGGCGCCTCGGCGGCGGAAGTGGTCGCGATGAACTCCCTCACGGTGAACCTCCACCTGATGCTGGTGACGTTCTACCGCCCCGAGGGAGCGCGCCGGAAGATCCTGCTCGAGGAGTCCGCCTTTCCCTCCGATCGTTACGCGCTGGCGTCGCATCTCGCGGCCCGGGGGATCGCCTCCGATGCCCTGCTGGTGGCGAGCCCGCGTCCCGGGGAGTCCGTGCTGCGCACGGAGGATGTGGAAACGCTGCTGGGTCGCCATGGCGAGGAGATCGCCCTGGTCTGGCTGGGTGCGGTCCACTACTACACCGGACAGCTGCTCGAGCTCGAACGGATCACCCGCGCCGCCCGGCGGGCCGGGTGCGTGGTGGGGTTCGACCTCGCGCATGCCATCGGCAACGTGCCGCTCGCCCTGCACGATTGGGGCGTCGACTTCGCGGTGTGGTGCTCGTACAAGTACCTCAACGCGGGGCCCGGCGCGGTGGGCGGGTGCTACGTGCACGAGCGCCAGGTCGGTTTGGGCTTGTCACGAGGAGGTGCTCTCGCTCTAGGACCTGATGGTGTACGGGGCGGCGCTGCGTGATCTCATTCGTTGTCGACCCATGGATCGAGCGGCGGCAACGGTAGGGGATCCA
>CAYNNS010000496.1:0-1669 GCA_964398345.1 uncultured Gemmatimonas sp.
CTGGCTCCGCGTGCTGTTGGGTGCCGCCGCGGCCGCCGGAGTGGCGCTCGCCTGGCCCTACGCCCATCGCTGCGGCCTGGCCCTCTACGGCTATCTCGCCGCGAGCGGCGGCGTGATCCTCGCCGGACTCTGGGGTGTGGTAACCAGCTGGCGCCGCCGGCTCGGTGTCGCGCACGCGGTGGCGCTGCTCGCAACACTCACGGGCATCGCCCTCGTCACCCGGATCATCGTCGACCGGACCGACTATCCCAGACACCCCGCGAGCTGGTCCTGTGGTCCCTGATCGCTCACTCCTGAATCCTGATTCCTGACCC
Source organism: uncultured Gemmatimonas sp. (assembly GCA_964398345.1). GTDB lineage: Bacteria > Gemmatimonadota > Gemmatimonadetes > Gemmatimonadales > GWC2-71-9 > JABFSM01. The sequence continues at coordinate 315 of CAYNNS010000496.1, forward strand.
CGTGCCGACTTTCAAGAATTTCATCGGCGGCCGCTGGGTGGCCCCGACGACCCGCAAGTACTTCGAGAATCGTAACCCGGCAAACACCGGCGACCTGATCGGCCGCTTTCCCGATTCCGGTCCCGCCGACATCGCCGCCGCGGTCCATTCCGCGCAGCGCGGCTTCACGCTGTGGGCCGGCGTGCCCGCTCCGGCCCGGGGCGACGTCCTGCGCCGCGTCGGTGATCTGCTCAGCGAGCGCAAGGAGGCCATCGCCCGGGCCATGACGCGCGAGATGGGCAAGGTGCTCGCCGAAACCCGGGGCGACGTGCAGGAGGGCATCGATACGGCGTACTACGCGGCGACCGAGGGCCGCCGGCTCTTCGGCCACACGGTCCCCAGTGAGCTCCGCAGCAAGTGGGCAATGAGCTACCGCCGGCCCATCGGGGTGGTCGGTCTGATCACGCCGTTCAATTTTCCCATGGCGATTCCCACCTGGAAGATGTTCCCGGCGCTCCTGTGTGGAAACAGCGTCGTCATCAAACCCTCCGAGGATGTGCCGCATACGGTGCATTTGCTGGTCGAGCTCCTGCTCGACGCGGGCCTCCCCCCTGACGTGATTCAGCTGGTCCACGGCCGCGGTGAAGTGGCGGGCCGGGCGCTGGTGGAGCACTCGGGGGTCCCGGTGATTTCCTTCACCGGCTCCACCGCAACCGGTGCGATGATCGGCGAGACCTGCGGGCGGATGCACAAGCGGCTGTCGCTCGAGATGGGCGGCAAGAACGCGATGATCGTGATGGACGACGCCGACCTCGACCTGGCCCTCGAGGGCGCGCTGTGGGGCGCGTTCGGCACCACGGGGCAGCGCTGCACGGCGACCAGCCGCCTGCTGGTCCACAAGAAGGTGCACGACCGTTTCGTCAGGCGGGTGGTGGAGCGGGCCGAGTCGCTCAAGCTGGGCGATTGGCGCAAGGACGGCACCGAGGTGGGGCCGCTGATCCACGAACGATCGCGCGAGAAGGTCGAGCGTTACGTCGAGATCGGGAAGGACGAGGGCGCCGAGCTGGTCACGGGCGGCAAGCGTCCCGGCGGCGAGCGGCTCAAGCACGGCTTCTACTTCAAGCCCACGATCTTCACCGGCGTGAAGGCGGGCATGCGGCTGGAGCAGGAGGAGATCTTCGGCCCGGTGCTGTCGGTGGTGAAGGTGAGTTCGCTGGGCGAGGCGATCAAGGTCAACAACGACGTCGCGTACGGACTCTCGAGCTCGCTCTACACGCGCAACGTGCACGGGGCGTTTCGGGTGATGGAGGATCTCGACAACGGCATCACCTACGTGAACGCGCCGACGTTCGGCGCCGCGGCCCACCTTCCCTTTC
>CAYNNS010000497.1:0-1665 GCA_964398345.1 uncultured Gemmatimonas sp.
CCGGGCTCGAGACGGTTGGGTTGGCCGCGAGCCAGGCGGCGTAGGTCTGGCCCTTGACGGAATTGGGGAACCAGCTGACCGGATGCGGGCCGTACATGAAGCCAGGCTGCACCGTGTCGAACGACGTCGGGGAACCCGGGTTCGGCGGCGTGTCGCCCGGAGCGCTGGCCGTCTGATCGAGGATGGCGTGACGCAGCGCATCGCCGTTCACGACCGGGTGGTTGGCCATCGTCGCGGTCACGCCCGGGAGGCCGGAAAGGAAGTTCGACGGCGCAGCCTGCAGGGCCGGGAGCCAGTTGCGCTCGAGGAAGGGAATGTTGTAGATCGTCGACTCGGACGTGTCGTGCTCGCTCGAGCGGAAGCCGACGAGCAGCTTCTTGAGCGCACCGTTGTTCAGCGCGATTTCGGCATCGAACTGGGCCCACTTTTCCTGGTCCACCTCGGGCTCCTGCACCGTGTTGCCCCAGACGTAGCCCCAGTTGTTGCCCGGGTAGTTGCCGTTTTTCGCCCAGTTCGCGTCGGCGTTGTTCACCGTGTACGAGGCGGAACCCGGACCGACATCCACCGTGACCGTGGCGGCGGGGTTGATGAGGCCGCTGGCGTTCGTGGCGTTGCCGGTGGCGTTGGCGTTGAAGCCACCGTACACCTGCAGCTGCGTGCCGCCGGTGGCGCGCGTGTAGCCGAAGTTGCCGATGAGGGTCAGCGAATCGCCCGTGTAGGTCAGCTTTGCGTTGTAGTCGGCGGTCTTGACCCGCGCGGAGCGGGCGAAGAGGTCGTACTCCATCGTGGCGCCCGGACCGTAGGTGAACGAGCTCAGGACGCCGTTCGCGATCGTCGTGTTGCTGACGGGAGTGGTGCCCGAAAAGTAGGTCGGGTAAACCGACGTGTTGGTGTTGTCCATCGTCTGATCGACGGTCAGGCCCGTGAGCTCGAGCTTGAACTGCTTGGACGGCTCCCACACGAAGGCGGCGTTGGCCCCCTTGCGGTGGCGATCCTGCGTGAAGTAGGCCGTGTTCACGACCTCGTCGGTCGCAAACTGGCCGGTGCCGGTCGGCGGGGCGCCGGCGGTGCCCGCCTGGGGCAGGCCGGTGGCCGGCAGGAACGTGTTCTGCACCACGATGCCATTCTGGCTGAAGTTGCCGAGCAGACCGAGGGCCTCAACGCCGTCGCGGCGGACGTATTCGTGCTGGTCTTCGCCTCCGACCAGGAACCCGATCGTCTTGGCCGGATTGCGCCAGCTGACCGTGGCGCTGAAGTTGTTTTTGCTCTTACTGGCCCGCTCGTAGTCGTCGTAAGTGTAGCTGCCGGCCACGATGAGGTCCTTCTTCTGCGCCATCGGGTCCTGCGTGTGGACGATGATCGTGCCGCCGATGGACCCTTCGAGGAGGCGCGGCTCCCAAGAGCGATAAACTTCAGCCTGGCCGATGACTTCCGGCGCGAGCAGGTCGAAGTTGAACTGACGGCTGGGCGGATCGAGAATGTACCAGTCGGCGGTCGCGATCGGCTCGCCGTTGAGCAGCGCGCGGTTGAGGTTCGGGTCGGTGCCGAGGATACTGACGCGCTCACCCACGCCGAAGAGGCGGTCGATCGTCACGCCGGGCAGGTGCGAGAGCGACTCGGCGAGGTTCGTGTCGGGGTACTTGCCCGTGTCCTCGGCGGTGATCA
>CAYNNS010000498.1:0-1662 GCA_964398345.1 uncultured Gemmatimonas sp.
TTCACCCAGGCGGCGGAACGCGCGGGCTTGATGGTATGGCCTAACACGGGGCAGGCCGACGGGGTCAACGGCGACCTGGTAATGCTCGCCCCGCCCTACAGCATCAGCGAAGCCGAGATCGACGAAATCGTGAGCCGCTTCCGGAGCGCGCTCGAGGATGTGATCTGACAGCGTCGGGAGAGTATCGCATGGCCAAGGCGTATCCCCATATCGTCGTGCCGCCCCCGGGACCCAATGCCCGCGCCCTGATCGCGCGCGACCGGGCCGTCACCGCCCCCTGCTACCTCAAGGAGTACCCGCTGGTCATCCAGCGGGGCCAGGGACCCATGGTCGAGGATGTGGACGGCAATCGCTTTCTCGATTTCATGGCGGGTATCGCGGTCAGCTCGACCGGCTACCACCATCCCGAAGTGGTGCAGGCCATCAAGGACGCGGCCGATCGCTTCCTGCACATCTGCGGCGGCGATTTCTATTACGAGGGCCTGGCGGCGCTGGCGGAGCGGCTGGTCGGCATCACTCCCGGCCCGGGCCCCAAGCGGGTCTTTCTGACCAATTCGGGCACCGAGGCGGTCGAAGGCGCCATGAAGCTGGCGCGTTATGCCACCGGCCGTACCGCGTTCCTCGCCTTCAAAGGCTCGTTCCATGGGCGTACCTACGGCGCGCTCTCGCTCACCTCGAGCAAGGCGCGCCAGCACGCCGGCTTCGGACCCTTTCTGCCCGACGTGCACCACGTCGCCTACGGGTACTGTTACCGCTGCGAATACGGCAAGACCTTCCCGTCCTGCGGCCTCTTCTGCGTGGATGTCATCGAGCAGGATCTCTTCGCGCGGCACCTCGATCCCAAAGACGTGGCGGCGGTGTTCGTCGAGCCGCTCCAGGGCGAAGGCGGCTACATCCTTCCACCCCCAGGCTGGCTGGGCGCGCTGCGCGAGCTGTGCGACAAGCACGGCATCCTGCTGGTCATCGACGAGGTGCAGTCCGGCATCGGCCGCACCGGCAAGCTGTTCGCCTGCGAGCACTCGAATGTGGTCCCCGACATTCTGCTCACCGCCAAGGGCCTGGGCTCCGGCATGCCGATCGGGGCGATCATCGCGCGCGAGGCGATCAGCACCTGGGAGCCGGGCGCGCACGGCAGCACCTTCGGCGGCAACCCGGTGTGCTGCGCCGCCGCCCTCGCCACGCTCGAGATCGTGCAGCGGGAGCTGGTCGCCAACGCCCGGATCCGGGGGGAGCAGCTCACCCAGGGCCTCAAACAGCTCGCGGCGCGCCACGGCTGCATCGGCGAGGTGCGCGGGTTAGGGCTGATGCAGGGAATCGAGTTCGTCACCGACCGCACCACCCGCGAGCCCGCCGCCGAGCTGGCGCACCGGCTCGAGCTGATGGCGTTCGCCAAGGGCCTGCTGGTGCTCGCGGCGGGAAAGAACGCGCTCCGGCTGGCCCCGCCCCTGGTGGTCGATCAGGAGGACGTCGCCATCGCGCTCGAGATCCTCGATCAGTGCCTGCGCGAATTCGATTGAGCTGGACGCGCACCGCGGCGGGCGCGCTGCTGCTCCCGGCCCCGCTGGTGGCCCAGCGCGAGCCGGTGCTCAAACAAGTCCAGGTTCCCCACGCGTACTACTACCGCGAGATGTACCTCCCGCAGGTCACCAGCGGGCCGAACGC
>CAYNNS010000499.1:0-1661 GCA_964398345.1 uncultured Gemmatimonas sp.
TCGGTTCTCCCCGCCAGCGCCCGCCAGCGCGCCAGCGCTTCCTGAAAGGCCTGCAATGCGGCGACCCCCTCGAGCACCACGTCGCGCTCGCTCCGCAGCGCATCGAGCACGGGAAGGATCCCGGTCTCGCCGGCCCGGTACGCGGCGACCGCGCGGAGCCGGAGCTGGCGGGCGCCGGGAACCAGCGAGTCGCGCGCGAAGCGAGCGCGGCGCGCGGTCTCGAGCACATGCACGCGGGACTCGGCGACCAGCCGGCCGGCTTCCAGGCGGGTCTCCCGCGCTTCGGCGGCGGCAAGCTCGGCGCGCGCCTGGGCCAACGCCACCTCGGCGCCTCCGAAGTTGAAGAGCGGCAGCGGTACGGCAAGGCCGATCACGCTGAGCGTCTGGCCCGGCTTGTCGGGGTCGCTCCATTCGGCGCCGCCGGTCAGCGAGGGGATCGGGATCCGGGCGATCCGGGCGCTCCTGAGGCCAAGCACCGCCGCCAGCGAATCGGCCACGGCCGAGCGGACCGCCGGGATGCTGTCGAGCACCAGGGTGAGCGTGGTGTCGACGTCCAGATCGGCGTCCAGCGCGCCGGCTGCTATGGGAGGCGAGGCCCCGGTCCACCCGATCGCGCGGGCGAGCGCCGCCGCGCTGGTGCGCGCGGTTTCCCGGGTCTCGGACAGCAGCTGGAGCGCCCGGCGACTGTCCTGCACCGCCTGCTCGAACTCGAGCTGCGAGATATCTCCCGCACGCAGCCGGGCCTGGGCGATGCGGGTCAAGGAATCGCTGAATCCCGCCTGCTCCTCGACCAGCCGCAGCGATTCGCTCCCGCCCAGGGCATCGTAAAAGGCAATGCGAACGTCCTGCATCAGCTCCGCGATGGTGCCGGCCGAATCGGCCTCGGCGCGACGGATGCCGGCGCGGCCCGCCGCGCTATTGGGTCCGCGGGTCAACAACCAGGAGAGGTCCTGACCGACCAGAAGGTGCCGGTGCGGGGTATCACCGGTATGCTCGAAGGAAACGCTGGGATTGGGGATCAGCGTCTGCACCCGGCGCTGGGCCCGCGCCTCGGCTACACCGGCGGCGGCGGATTGCACCCGGCCCCGGGTGAGCCGGGCCTGATGCAGTGCCGCCTCGAGTGTCACCGCGCCCGGACCGGTCTGGCCCGGACCCTGGAGCGCCGCCACGATCACCCACCCAAGCCACATCTCGCGCTCCCCATTCCGGGATTCCGGGAGCGTGGAGAGTGCACCCGGGCCGTTCCCCAGTCAAATCGTCCGGGACCCCAGAACACCGACGCTTGCCGGTGGTGGGCCCACACAACCGGAGCGCGCCCGAGTATGATTCGCGCCGATGCGCCGCTACCTCGTGTACCTGAGTCTCGCGCTCCCCCTCTGCCCTCTGGCGGCTCAAGCGGGCCATCACGACATGCCGGGCATGGACGTGATGGCTCCGCTCGACGTCCCGCACTCGCGCATGGGCTCCGGCACTTCGTGGGTGCCGGACGCCTCGGCGATGCGCCACTACCATTACATGCGGCAGGCCGGTCGCTGGATGCTGATGTCACACGGCGTGGTGGACCTGTACTTCGATCATCAAGGTACCCCGCGCGGCGCGAATCAGCTCGGCAGCACGAACTGGGTGATGGGGATGGTGATGGGACGCCTGGGTGGCGGCAT
>CAYNNS010000500.1:0-1641 GCA_964398345.1 uncultured Gemmatimonas sp.
GAGCAGGCCCAAGGACAGCTGCTGGATTGCCGCTCGGACATCTTCAGCTTCGGGGCTGTCCTGTACGAGCTGCTTTCCGGAAGCCAGGCGTTCTCTGGCGGTTCGATGGTGGATATTCTGAGCGCTGTGGTGCGCGACCAGCCGGAGCCGTTAAAGGTGTCGCCCAATCTCGCCAAAATCGTGTTCCGATGTTTGTCCAAGGCCGCAGCAGGCCGCTATCAAAACATGGCCATGTGAAGGCGGCGCTTGAGGCGTGTTCGACAAAGCCAGCGCAGGGATCATTCGAACGGGAGCAACCTTCGATCGCGGTGCTTCCGTTCGCGAACATGAGTGCTAACAAGGAGAACGAATACTTCTCCGACGGCATCGCCGAGGAAATCATCAACGCCCTGACGCAGCTGCCGGGTCTGAGGGTCGCGGCGCGCACCTCGGCGTTCTCGTTCAAGGGGAAGCAGCAGGATCTGCGGGTTATCGGCGACCAGCTCAACGTCCGGACGGTGCTGGAAGGCAGCGTCCGCCGGGCCGGCGGGCGGCTCCGCATCACCGCCCAGCTCATCACTGTTGCCGACGGGTATCACCTCTGGTCGGAGCGCTACGACCGCGAGCTGACCGACGTGTTCGCCATCCAGGACGAAATCGCGGCGGCGATCGCAGCCAAGCTCCAGATCACGCTGCGGGTGGACCAGACCGCCGGGGGCCGTCTGGTCAAACCACCGACCGCGAACCTCGAGGCCTACGATCTCTACCTGCGCGGTCACGCGCTGCTGAACGCGCGCGGGCCGGCCCTGCTCCGGGCGCCCGAGCTGTTCGAGCGGGCGAGCGAGTTGGACCCGCAATTCACCGCCCCACTCGCCGAGCTGGCTGAAACACTGACGCTGTCGGGGCTCTATGGTCTGCTGCACCCGTCGCAGATCCGCGCGCGCGCGGGGGACGCGGCGGCGCGCGCCCTCGCCGGCCATCCTGCTCACGCGCGGGCGCATCTCGCCGTCGGACTCTTTGCGCTGATGCTGGAATTCGACCGGGGCAAGGCGGCGCGGGCGCTCGCTCGGGCTGCCGAGCTCGAGCCCAACAATCCCGATATTCGCTCGACCCGGGGGATCGCGGAGCTGACCTACATCCGGGGAGACTTCGCGGCGGCGGAGGCGGAAATCCGCATCGCGCTCGCGATGGATCCGCTGAGCGCGCTGGCCCACTCCCAGCTCGCCATGTCCTTCACCTGGGCGCGGCGATTCACGGAAGCGGTCGCGCTGGGCGAGGCCGCCATCCGGCTCGATTCCAACGCGTTCTATCCCCGCTGGGTGCTGCTCTTCCCGCTCGCGCTCGGCGCGGATCCCGAGCGTGCCGTCGCGATGGCCCCCGAGCTGCTGCGCCGGCTCGGCCGGCATCCCTGGATCATGATGGCGGCCGGCTTGGCCAATCAGGCGCTCGGTCGGAGTGAGGTTGCTACGGCTCTCGCGGATGAGATCGAGGCGCGCGCCAGGAGCGAGTTCGTGGCGCCCGGGGTGCGCGCGACTCTCGCCATGGCAGCCGGCCGGAAGGCCGCGATCTGGCAACTGCTCCGCACGGCCAACGAGATTCACCACCCGCTTTGGGCGGTGGCCGCGCCACCCCCGTCCCTCCTTTCTCCACTTCCGCCAGCGC
>CAYNNS010000501.1:0-1630 GCA_964398345.1 uncultured Gemmatimonas sp.
CCGACCTCCTGGCCCGCGGCGAGCAGCGGCACGCGGGTTATGCGGCCGACGCCGGCCACGACGCCAACGCGATCACCGCGCTGGCGCGGGACCTGGTGCGCCTCGACGGCATCGTCGCCGAGCGCTCCCACCCCATCCTCGGCGCGACCACCGTGACGCCGACCATGCTGCAGGGCGGGGTGAGCCGCAACGTGACTCCGCCCACCGCCAAGGCCGTGCTCGACATCCGCAGCACGCCGGCGTGGCCCCACGCCGAGCTCGCCGCCGCGCTCAAGAGCCGGCTCGAGTGCGAGCTGGTGATCACCTCGGACCGGCTGGTGCCCTGCGAAACGCCCGCCGCGTCCCGGCTCCTCGCCGCGGCCCAACGGGTGAATCCCGGGTTAGTGACCTTCGGCAGCCCCACCTGTTCCGACTGGGTTTTCGTGCGAGACCGCGACGCGATCAAGTGCGGGCCGGGCACCAGCCGGCGCTCCCACACCGCCGACGAGTACGTCGAGCTGCCCGAGGTCTCCGCGGCACGAATGTGGTACGGACTTCTGGCCATGGAGTATCTGCAGTGAGCCCCCGTCCGCCCGTCCGCCCCCTGTGGTCACCCGATCCCGGCCTTGACCACCGGGTAGTCGCCCTCTCCGTCGGCGACGATCGCTTCTGGGACAGCTACCTCGTCCGTTTCGACGTGCTCGGCAGTCTCGGCCACGTCGAGGGTCTCCGCGCCTCGAAGCTGCTGAGCGGCGCGGAGTATCGCCGCCTGCGCGCCGGACTGCGGGCCGCCCTGCGCGCCGTGGAGCGGGGGCGGCTGGTGATCGGAACGGAACACGAGGACGTGCACTCCGCCGTGGAGCACTGGCTAACCCGCAGGCTCGGCGCGGCCGGCGAGCGGCTGCACACCGGGCGCTCGCGCAACGACCAGATCGCCTGTGATCTGCGGCTCTTGCTCAAGGACCGGCTCAGCGCCCTCGGTGTGGGCGTGCTGAGCGTCTCCGCCGCACTGCTCGAGTTCGCCGCCGCGCACCGGACCGCCCTCTGGCCCGGCTACACCCACACCCGCCGGGCGATGCCCTCGTCCGCCGGACTCTGGGCCGCGGGCATCGCCGAAGGCCTGCTCGATACGCTGGAGACCCTGCCCGCGCTGTGGGCCCAGGTGGACCGCTCGCCGCTCGGCAGCGCCGCGGGTTATGGCGTGCCGCTCCCGCTCGACCGCGCCGCCGCCGCCCGCGCGCTCGGCTTTGCGGGCATCGAGCACAACGTCGCCGCCGTGCAGAACGGCCGGGGCAAGCTCGAGGCCGCCGCGCTGTTCTGGTGCGCCCAGGTCGGGCACGACCTCTCGCGCTGCGCCGCCGACGTGATCCTCTGGAGCGCCGAGGAATACGGCTGGCTCCGGCTGCCCCCCGCGCTCGCCACCGGCTCCAGCATCATGCCGCACAAGCGCAACCCCGACCTGCTCGAGCTGGCGCGCGCCCGGGCCGCCGCGCTCGAAGGCGACCTCGCCGGCGTGCTCGCGCTCCGCAGCAAGCTCACCAGCGGCTACCACCGCGACTTCCAGCTGCTCAAGGAGCCGCTGATCCGCGGGCTGCACCGCGGCCTGGAGCTGCTCGAGATCATGGGGCTCGTGGTGCCGAGGCTGGAGGTG
>CAYNNS010000502.1:0-1621 GCA_964398345.1 uncultured Gemmatimonas sp.
CAAGAGCCGCCCGCTGGCCGTGGCCCCGCCCGGTGCCGATCGCGCCACGGTGCTGGCGCTCTCCGCCGAGGCGCATGCGGCGGGGGTGGCGCGGGGCATGCTGGTGCGCCGGGCCCGCAAGCTCTGCCCCGACCTGGTGCTGCTGCCTCCTAACCCGCAACTCTACGCCCGCGCCTCCCGCGCCCTGACCACCATCCTGCGGCGCTACGCCCCGGTCATCGAACCGCGCGGCTTCGGCCACGCCTTTCTCGACCTGAGCGGCACCGAGCGGCTCTTCGGGCCCGCGCTCGGCGTCGCGGAGCGGATCCGGCGCGAGTCGCGCGCGCAGCTGCGCCTGCCGCTCAGCGTCGGCGTGGCGAGCAACAAGCTGGTCTCCCAGTCGGCCACCCGCGTCGGGCGCAGCGCCCAGGAGCCCACCCTGCGCGTCGCCCCGGGGAGCGAAGCGGCGTTCCTCGCGCCCCATCCCCTCGAGCTGCTGCCCGAAGTTCCCGACGACATCCGGGAGCGGCTCGACGAGTACCAGCTCGAGCGCATCGGCCAGGTCGCGGCGATCAGCGAAGCCGAGCTCTGTGCCGTGTTCGGCGGGCGCGGCCGGCAGCTCCTGGCCCGGGCCCGCGGCATCGACGCCCGCCCGGTGCTGGCGCCCGAGGTCCGCGCCGAGTACCGGGTCTCGCATATCCTCGCGACCGACAGCAACGACCTCGCGGTGCTGCATCCCCTGCTGCGGCGGCTGACCGAGGAGCTGGGCCGCCGCCTGCGCCGCCGCGGCCTCGCCGCGCGCCGGCTCTCGCTCCAGCTCGAGTACGTCGATTACGCCGCGGCGCGCCAGAGTGTTCCCCTCAGCGGACTCCCGCTCGATCAGGAGCTCTGGGCCAGCGCCAAACGCACGCTCGCGCTCGCGCAGGAGCGCCGGACCGCGATTCGCACGGTCACGCTGCTGGTGGATCGGCTGGTCGAAGCGCAAGCGCAGCTGGAGCTCTTCGTTGAGCCCGCACAGGTCAGCGAGCAGCGGGCGATCGCCCTCCAGCGGGCAGTGGATAAAGTGACCGGTGACCGGTTACCGGTGACCGGTCACTGGTCACGGCATTCTCCTCCCATACGCACCGCCGCTGCCGAGCCTTTCGAAGTGCCGCCACGCCAGCAGCCCGAGGTCGGCGATCGTCTGCTCCGCCGCCCGCTCGTCGCCGGCGTAGCTGATCATCACGGCAATGGCGAAGGGGCGGTGCGGCACCAGGCCGATGCCCGCGTCGACCCGCACGCCCTCGAGCCAGCCGGGCTTGCTGGCGAGCTGGGCCGACTCGGGCAGAAGCCGCGGGAGGTACTTCTCCTTCGGGGTGGCGAGCACCCGGAAAAAGTCGTCGCGCAGCGCCCCGCGCAGCACCCGCCCGCTCCAGAGCGCCTCGAGCAGCGCCACCAGCTCGCGCGGCGTCGCGGTATTCTCGCGTCCCGCCCGTGCCGCTTCGAGGTCGAGCATGCGGCGGCGCAGCCGGGTCTCCTTGAGCCCCAGCGAATCGAGCAGCGCGTTGACCCGTGCCATCCCCACCCGCTTGATCAGCACGTTGGTCGCGCCGTTGTCGCTCACGCCCACCATGAACGTGGCCAGGTCGCGATTGGTGAGCCG
>CAYNNS010000503.1:0-1588 GCA_964398345.1 uncultured Gemmatimonas sp.
AACAGGTGAGCTCCGAGAAACCAGCGTAGCTCGCCGCCTTTCGCGTCGGCTTCCGGCCGAGCGAACCGTGCCCCCCCGTCGGCCGTTTCGCCATCTGCACAGCGCACCGCCCCCGCGCCCTGTTCCGGCGGGAGCCCTTCGGGCCGACGCTCGAGCGGCTGCCCCCCGCCGAGCGCTTCGCGGAGCTCGTGCTTCCGCTCAGCGTGACCACGACCGACCTCGACAGTGGCGCCCAGGTGGTGTTCGGGGCCGGCGGCGAAGACGCGCAGCTGCTCGACGTGCTGTGCGCGACCTGTGCGCTGCCGCTGTACTTTCCGCCGGTGACGCTGCAGGGCCGCCGGCTCGCCGACGGCGGGTTACGCTCGGTGGTCCCGCTCGAAGTCGCCGCGCGCTTTGCGGCCGATCTGGTCGTGGCGATCGACGTCTCCTTCGGGTTCGACGCGCCCGATCCCGAGGTTCCCGTGCGCACGCCGGCGCTGCTCAAGCTCCAGGGTGAGGCCCAGCGCGCCCTCATGGCCAGCAATAGCGCCGGGGAGCACCAGCTCTGGCTGCGCACGCCCGAGCGCCCGCCGCTACTCTGGATCCGGCCGCGGGTGCGCCGCGGGGAAACCTTCGCCACCGAGCAGCTGCGCTGGTATCTCGACGAAGGCGAGCGCGCGGGCGCCGAGGCGCTGGAGCGCTGGCGCACTTGACCGCGCGCGGCGGGCATCGAATGTTTGAGGGGGTTCCCCCGCACAATGGAGGCTCTCGTGGCTGAGGCGAGGATCTTCACCCTCGAAGAAGCGGAGCGCACGCTTCCCCTCCTCAGGCGCATTCTCACCGACCTCAAGACCGAGTATCGCATCTGGAACGATGCTCAGACGGAGTACGAGCTGCTCTCGAGCGGCTCGCGCGCCGACAGCGTGGAAACCGAAGCACTCGCCACGGCGCGGCGCGCCTTCACTGACTCCGCCGATCGCATCACCGGCTTCCTCGACGAGGTGGAAGCTGTGGGCTGCGAGTTCAAGGGCTTCGATGCCGGGCTGGTGGACTTCTACACGCTGCGGGACGACCGCCTGGTGTTCCTCTGCTGGCAGGTGGACGAAGCCCACATCACCCACTGGCACGAACTCGAAGCCGGCTATGCGGGGCGCCAGCCGATCGACTCGACCTTCCTGACCACCACGCTTTCGTGAGACACCTGCTGCTCTTTCTCCACCTGTTCGGCTTCGTACTCTGGATCGGCGGCGGAGTGGCCGCGATGAACCTGGGGATCGCGATGCGGCGGGCGGCACGGACCGAGCTGGCCCTGATGACGCACGTGCAGGTGCGGATCTTTCGCGGGCAGATCTTGCCGGGGGCGCTGCTGGTCGTGATCACCGGGCTGCTGCTCACCCTGGAACTCTACGGCAGCGCGACCGCCACGGCGGGGTTCCCGGTCGCCCTCATGGTGATGCAAGGCGCCGGGTTGCTGGGCGCGGCGCTGGTGCTGGTCGTGATGCTGCCGACCAGCGCGCGGCTCGCCCGGCTCGATCCCGTGGGCGTGCAGGCTCCTCTGTTCGATCAGCTGCGCAAGGTCGTCAACACGCGCGTCACCGTGCTCATCGAG
>CAYNNS010000504.1:0-1583 GCA_964398345.1 uncultured Gemmatimonas sp.
CGTTCGCGCCGTTTCAAGTCAGCCTCCCCGGGGATGCGCCTGCCGGTACACCTGCTTGAGTCGCTCCACGCTGGTGTGGGTGTAGATCTGCGTCGTGCTGAGCGACGCGTGGCCCAGCAGCTCCTGCACCGCGCGCAGATCCGCGCCGCCGTCCAGGAGGTGCGTCGCGAAGGAGTGCCGCAGCGAGTGCACCCGCCGCCCGCCACCCGCCGCCGCGTCGAAGAGCTTGTGCATCCGCTTCTGAATCGTGCCGGGGCCCAGCCGTTTGCCCTGGCGATTCAGGAACACCGCCCCGGGCTCCGACCCGGGGCGCCGGACCACCGCTTCGCGGGCGAGAAGATAACGCCTGAGTGCGGCACTCGCCTTCGAGCCGATCGGCACGATGCGCTCCTTGCGCCCTTTCCCGCGCACCTTCACCTGGTCGGTGAGCAGGTCGAGGTTCCGGAGCTCCAGGCCGCCCAATTCGGAGAGCCGGAGCCCGCTGGAGTAGAACAGCTCCAGCATCGCGAGGTCGCGCACGCCGGGGAATTCCCCCGGGGCCGCGAGCGCTTCGGCGTGGGCGAAGAGCGCCTCCATTTCGTCCCGGCGGAAGTGGCTCGGCAGCCGTTTCTCCAGCTTGGGGCTCCGGACCGCGCGCACCACCGCGTTGGCGATGCCGTGGTGCACCTGGAGAAACCGGTAGAACGAGCGCAGCGCCGAGAGCGCCCGTGCGGCGGAGCGCTTCGCGAGCCCCCGGCGATCCAGCTCACCCAGGAAACCGCGCACCCCCAGCCGGTCGATCTGGGCCCAGCGCCAGCCGCCGCCATAGAAACGGTCGCAGAATTCGGCGAATTGCTCCAGATCGCGCCGGTAGGCCTTGATGGTGTGGGGGGACTGGTCGCGTTCCTTCTCCAGGTGCTTGAGAAAGTCTTGTAGCAGGCGGTCCGCCCTCATAGCGTCCTCACCCACGCACCGAACTCCGTCAGCGCCCGCTCCGCGAGCAACGCGCGCTTCTCGCTCTTCTTGACTCTGCCCGGCAGCTCGTCGACCAGCCCCCAGTTGGCGTTCATCGGCTGGAAGTGCTTGGGATCGGCGTCGCGCAGGTAGCGCAGCAGGCCGCCCAGCATCGTGGTCGGCGGCGGAAGCGCGAGCGGCCGCCCGGTTAACACGCGCTGCAGGTTGATCCCCGCGAGCAGTCCGGTCCCCAGCGACTCGGTGTAGCCTTCGACGCCGGTGAGCTGCCCCGCGAAGAACACCGCGGGGTCGTCCCGGGTGCGGAGTCCGGGTCCCAGCGTCGCCGGGCTGTTGATGTAGGCGTTCCGGTGGATGCTGCCGTAGCGCAGAAACTCCGCCTCGGCGAGCCCCGGGATCTGCCGGAACACCCGCTGCTGTTCCGGGATTCGGAGCCGGGTCTGAAAGCCGACGAGGTTCCACATCTGCCCCGCCTTGTCCTCCCGGCGGAATTGCACCACGGCGTAGGGCTCGCGTCCGGTTCGGGGATCTTCCAGACCGACCGGCTTCATCGGCCCGAAGCGCAGCGTCTCGGGACCGCGCCGCGCCATCTCCTCCACCGGAAGACAGCCCTCGAAGTACGGCACCGCGTC
>CAYNNS010000505.1:0-1555 GCA_964398345.1 uncultured Gemmatimonas sp.
AATCCGTCCCGTCCTGAGACCCCGTAACCAGGGTCAGGTCGTGCCACACCTCGGGCACACGTTGCTCCACCGCGGCAACCCGGGCTCCCTCCGGCTCGCTCAGCTGCTCTCGACCAGATCGGCGCAGCGCGAGCCACCGGCGTACCCCCAGCACCACCAGGGATGCCACGGTCACGCCTGAGCCGACGATGATCGCGTCCTGGTGACTGTTCGTGGTGGTGATCCAGAAGAGCAGTACGCCCGTGATCACGCCCTGGAGCAGCACGTCGAAGACATCGAGTCCGAAAACCCGCCGCCAGACGGTCATGCATCACTCCGGGGCAGCAGATCCTGCTCGCGGCGCTGTGCCAGCAGCCGTTCGGTGAATTCGATCCGCTCTTCCAGCTCGTGGACCCGTCCGCGCAGGGGCTCGAGGTCGGCAACCTGCTCCCGGAGCTGCTCCACTTCACCCCGCAGCGCCGGCTGGGCACCGCGCGCCTCGATGCGCCTGGCGATCGCGGCGATGAGGGGCTTGAACAGGAAAACCACGGCAATACTGATCGCGACGACGACGACCGCAATCAGCAACTCCTCCTGGATGTGGTCACTCAGTCCGCCTGGAAGCGGGGGAAGCGGTGTGGTCTGACGCAGGAACACCATCAGTGCCCCTCCTCTCCGGCGGGAAGCTGGGCCGCTCTTTTTTCTGCGAGCAGCCGCTCCGCAAAGTCGACGCGCTCCTGCAGGTCGGTGAGGTCGGAGCGCAGCTGCTCGAGCTCGGCCAGAACGCCAGGGTCCGGGGCTGCCGGAGAGCTTCCGTGGCGAATCCGGTCGGCGAGCGCCTTTCCCACCGGGCTCACCGCCAGCAGAAAGAGGCTGCCCCCTCCAAAAATGAAGGTGATCGCGAGGATGCCTTCGGGGTCGAGGCGCATCCTCAGTGTTCCACTCGCGAAGGGTCGCCGAGCTGGGATTGCTCGCGGGGCTGGGCCAGCAAGCGCTCGGTGAAATCCAGCCGCTCCTCGCTGTCCGACAGCCGCTGCTCCAGGGCTGCCACCCGTTCCCGCATCGTCTCCAGCTCCTCGTGCACTTCCGTCGCATTGGCGTGCTTGCCCTGGAGCCGCCTCGCGATGGCCGCACCGATCTGACTCCGGGCCACGCCAATGACCGCGCACGCGGCGCAGATCATAAAGACAACTCCGGTGAGCATTCCGAAGAGCGGGATCATCTCCTCCGGAGTAACCGATCGCAGCAGCATATCAGGACTCCTTCCGCCCGCCGGCCAGCAGCCGCTCGGCGAAATCGAGCCGCTCCTGGGCCTCGAGCACTTCCCCTCTCAAGGCTTCGAGCTCGCTCCGCAGCGCGTGGACTTCATCCTCAAGCTCTCGCGACCCACCGGCTCCGCCTCGCAGACGCTGAGCCAGAGCTCTCCCGATCTCGCTCTTGGCGAACACGGCAAAGCCGCCGATCAGCAGCGCGATTATGGGGATAAAGACACCGAGCTCGCCCGGATTCATGTCGCCTTCCTGGGATCGCCTCAGCCGTACGCTACACCGTTTCAGTATGTTTCACAACGGAACGG
>CAYNNS010000506.1:0-1524 GCA_964398345.1 uncultured Gemmatimonas sp.
CCACCACCGTGGCGACGGTCGAGCGCTTCTGGCCGATCGCCACGTAAATGCAGATGACGCCGGTGCCCTTCTGATTCAGGATGGTGTCCACCGCGATCGCGGTCTTGCCGGTGCCGCGGTCTCCGATGATCAGCTCCCGCTGTCCCCTCCCGATCGGAATCATCGAGTCGATCGCCTTGATGCCGGTCTGCAGCGGCTCCTTCACCGGCTGCCGCACGATGATGCCCGGCGCAATCATCTCGACCGGACGCCGGGCGTCGGTGTGAATCGGGCCGCGGCCGTCCACCGGAGCGCCCAGCGCATCCACCACCCGGCCGAGCATCGCGCCGCCGGTCGGGACTTCGAGCAGCCGGCCGGTGCAGCGGACCTCGTCGCCTTCTTTGAGCTTGAGGTAGTCGCCCATGATGGCGGCGCCGACGTTGTCCTGCTCGAGATTCAGCACCAGCCCGTTGATCGTTTCGCCGGTC
The DNA here is from genome assembly GCA_964398345.1 of uncultured Gemmatimonas sp. Classification (GTDB taxonomy): domain Bacteria; phylum Gemmatimonadota; class Gemmatimonadetes; order Gemmatimonadales; family GWC2-71-9; genus JABFSM01. The sequence continues at coordinate 468 of CAYNNS010000506.1, forward strand.
TCGGAGGAGCCGAATTCCAGCATCTCCCCCGCGAGCGCCGATTTCAGGCCGTAAATCCGGGCCACCCCGTCCCGGACTTCCAGCGTCGTGCCGACGTCGGAGCTATCGGCCTGCCCGAGGTTGGCGGCCTCGATTTCCTTGAGCAGGATCTCTTTGAGCTCACCGGGCCGGAGGATCGAATCAGTCGCCATGAGTCGGGGTCACCGGGGCCAGAAGGTATTGAATTGGTTGCTTGTGAAATTTATCACAATCTACTCCAGACGCAAGCCGGATGGACGGTTTGGCCCTCGGCCCGCCTGCCACGATCGGCCCCGTTTGACGAACCGCGTCAATACCTCCTCCTCACCCAGTCTTCTCGCCTCCTCCAGCCGCAACCCCGTAATCCGCCGCACCACCAGCCGCAGGTGACTCGGCGTCGCAAACGCGAGCAACCTGGTAACCTGGTTGACCGAGTAGCCGGAATTGCCCAGCAGGTCGAGCGCCGCGTACACTGCGAGGAGATCGGCAACCCGCTTCAGGTTCGGCGCCCCCCCTGCCCCGAACTGGCGGGAAAGGTGCTCGCGGGAGACGCCGAGGCTCTTCGCCAGCACCGCAGTGCGCGGCGGCCGGCCGGGAGTCAGCACCAGCTGCTCCCAGCAGCGCAGCTGGAGCGGCTCGGTGAGCCGCAGCAGCCGGGGCGCATGATCCAGGGCGGCCGCCCGACGCGCCGTGACCGTCTCGCGCATGATGAGGTCGCCGACCATGGCATCGTCGACTCCCGCGATGGCCACGCAGGCGAGCTCCAGCCGATGCCAGCTCAGCAGAGCCTCGGCATCTTCCGAGCGGATCATCCCGAACACGACGATGGGAACCCGGGGGAACCGCGCGAGCAGCGGCACCAGCGCCTCACTGCGCGCGGCTGCCGCGCCGAGGACGATCGCTTCGATCAGACGGCCTCCCAGCGCCCGTTGCAGACCGGCCAGCGATCGGCAGGCGAGGACCGGTGGGGCGCTTCGGGGCAGCGAGCGACGGACGGCGCCGAGCGCGCCCCGGCTGTCGAGCAGGGCGGCGAGGGCGC
>CAYNNS010000507.1:0-1524 GCA_964398345.1 uncultured Gemmatimonas sp.
ACGGCGCGCCGTTGGGGTTGGCCCACAGGTCGATGCTGCCGCCGCTGTACCAGCGCTCCTGCCAATTGGCGTCGCCGACGATGGGCTCGAACGCGCCACCTTCGGTGAACCAGTTGTTGGTCTGACTGAAGCCGATGACTTCAGTGCACGTGAAAGCGCTAGCCGCGTCAACGTTGGGAGCGGGGCTGAGTGCCAGGAATGAGACCGCCATCGCGGCGAAACATTCCTACGTCTTCAGGCTCGCGGCGCCAACGCCTCTCGTTGACGAGGAAACAGACCAGCGCGACCAATGAAAGAAGCGGCACCAGGATTGCCAGCGCCCACACCCACCATACCAACGGCAGTCGCGGTTCAGCCAACTGGGTGCTCAGTGGCAGCAACGCCACCGGTAACGAGAAGGTCAGCAGGCCGATGACCGCTGCATAAAGATAATTTCTTCGGCGAAAATCAAGCTTTTCTATCAACTCGTCTTTCGTGCCAGGGTCAGGGCTGAAGTGTTGCGCCGACCAGAGACGATGACTCCGGGGCCGGAGAGAGCGCCATAACAAGATGACCAAAGGAGCTAGGCTCAGCATTAGCAACGTCATCAACAATAATGGCGAATGCACACCAGCATTAGTGGGCACGCTGGATTGCTCAGACGCAGCCGGCTTGGTGCTTTTCGTCTCGTTATTGTCGACAGCCGTGTATGCGTAGTTGGTCAGTTGCTTCCATTCGTCGGCGAACGAAGTTGATGGCTGTTGTCCGCCGCCTGACGGAGGCGTCGGGGTCAGCAACTTGACAGGCCAAAACTCGTGGCGACCGACGACCGACAGCCACAGGGCGGGATAGCGACCGTTTGACGACGGCTGGGTGAAAGGCTCGCCATATTCCAACATGTGGCTGGTCTGACCGAGCAGTGCCAACGTGGCGTTGTAGCAGCCTTGCGCGACATGGGTCGGAAACAAAATCAACCGTTCGTCGCCTTCAGATGGATATGTCCAGCGCTGGTTTAGAGCAAAGAGCGGATAGGGCGCGATGACCAGCGTGCCGCGAAAATCGAGATTGAAGGTTGCGTGCAGATAGAGAACGTCGTTGCCGAAGGTGAAGATCATTGTACTAGGACAATGCGAGGCGATCTCGTGCGCCAGAAAGATGCGGTCGCGCACATCGGTGGTGGTCAGCCCCACATAGCGAATGTGCTCGCGTTTGATCTGGTCGAGCAAGCCTTCGAGGATGATTTGCGCCGAGACCGCTTCATCCTGCGAGAAGGGCGGGACGACGTCTTTGTCGCGCGGCTCGCCGCTGCCGTCCAGCGGCAGTGGCAGCGCGTTCTTTTCGCCAAACGAAACTTCGACGGAAATCTTCGGGTGCGCCGCTCTGAACTTTTCCGCTTCCGTGCGCAACTGCGAGATGTGAAACGGAAAGGCCAATCGCAAAATTCTTGGCGTGGGGCTAGGGCTGGGACTGGGGCTAGGGCTGGGGGCCGGAGTCGGACGGAAAAAACTCCCTCCATAAGCTGTGTTGGTTTCGCTCAGGACGGCG
>CAYNNS010000508.1:0-1512 GCA_964398345.1 uncultured Gemmatimonas sp.
GTGGCGGCCATACCGGGGGCGTTGGAGAGCCCCGCCCGCATCAGCGCGCGCAGCGTGCTCCAGGGCGCGTCGTGATCGCTCTCGAGCGGGCGGGCCACGGCAACCAGCGCGCCGTCCAGCATAAGTCGGTCAACGCATTCAGCAAGGATACGTGTGCGACCGGATCCCGGCTCGCCGGCAATGATCAACGCTCGCGGCTCGGAGGCGAGCGTGGCCGCGACCACAGACAGCGCCGCACGCCGCGGACCGGTACGGCCGACCATCAGCGGTTCGGAATGAGCGTGCCGAACCACGACCCCGCACCAACGCTGGTGCCGAACCCGATCTGCCAAGGCCGACAGCTCGCGACTCGGCCGCTCCTGGAGCTCCTCACCGAGGCGGCCGCTGAAGGCGTGATACGTCGCCAGCGCGCCGCTCGCATCGCCAGCCAGTGCGGCCGCGCGCATGAGTAGACGTGCCCCCGGCTCCGAGTACGGCTCGAGCGCCAGCGCGCGGCGGCCCAGTTCCTGCGCCTCGGCAGTTCGAGAATCGAGAAGCTGCCGTTCTCCCTCGCGTACCAGCACGGCGACACTTGCCGCACGGTACCGCTCGCGCTCGCGTGCCGCCCATTCCTCGAAGGCGGGCGCTTCCTCCGCAGCAAACCCCTCCAGGAAGTCACCGCGAACCAGGGCCACTGCCCGCAGCGGGTCGGTGGCCGCAGCCGCATCGAACTCCAGCGCGTCCACGCTGAGTTTGACCTCGTTCAACGTGAGCGAATCCCCTTGTGTGATGATGCGCTCGGCCCCCAGGCACGCCCGGAGCCGGCGCACTGCCTCGTTCAGCGAGTGCCGGCCGGCTTGCTCGTCCTTCTCCGACCAGAGAAGACCAAGCAGGTGCTGCCGGGCCCGCGTGCGAGCGGGCGAGAGCGCCAGATAGATCAGCAGGGCAAGGTGCTTGCGCCAGAGCACCTCCGGGTGTGGCGGACCCCCAGCCACGCGCGCTGTCGGCGGGCCGAAGCAAACGAGATCGAGCCCTACGACCGGCGATCGGAGCAGCGAGTTCACGGATATCGCTCGGGGAATCCTATCCTATGCTATCGGCCGAGCAATGGTGTCGCAATCGGTGGCGCGATCAGGGAGGGGATTTCTCTCGCGTGGGCCGTGTCGACCGTGATTTTGCCGGAGGCATCGCCATGCCGGGTAGTGGCTGTACTGGCTCTGGCCCGGCGCGACTCGGGCTAACACCAGTCCACTGCCCCTTCGCGTTGGCTCAAAGTCGATCCCGCCTTCGACCAGGCGGGGGGGCGGACTTCGTATCCCGGCGCGCCAGGGATCGGTCGGATCTTGCGGCGGGGCCGGAAGATCCGCCACGGCGACGGCTCAACTGTTACCGAGACGCGTCGAATCTGCATCCGTGCGCGGTCGATGGCCTGCCTGAGTTGGGATCAGGAGAGTGTCATGGCCAGCTCCTCTGACCCAAAGGGGCCAAGCTAACCCCTTGAATTCCAGCCACTGGGGAGCACGGAAGCGAACT